>DATGFI010000318.1:0-2737 GCA_035309205.1 Planctomycetota bacterium
AGGCGGCGTCCAGGACGACGTCGGCGGCCTGAAGGTAGGCCTGGATGAGTTCCGCCGATGCGGCCAGGGCCTCGCCCATCGAGTCGAAGCCCAGAAGGGAGGCGTCTTCGGGAATCAGGTCGCGGACGTCCGCGTGGACGCCGAACAGATCGCGGACGGTGTTCTCGTACTCGCTGCGATTGAGGCGGCGGAGGACGACTTTGCGCCGGGCGAGGTCGGCCCGAGTAAGGGAACTTCCAAGCGTCTTGAGGAAGCCGTCGCGCTCTCCGGCCGGCGCCTGTTCCTTCTTGGGCGGGGGCATCTCCCCGAGGCGGACGCGATCGTAGATGCGGACCCAGCGACGGAGGGCTTCGGCGTCGCGGAGATCCGTGGAGATCGTGGCGAGGTCGAGCCCGCCCCTGGCAGTCCCCTCGAGGTGGCAGTCGGAACAGAATCGGCGGAAGAAGGGCTGGTAGGGGCGGGGATCGAATCCGGGATCCTGAGGGGAGAGTGCACCCAGCACCAAAAGGAAGGCCGGCCCCACGTGCGCCATCACCCCTAGTATTCGTCGCAGCGGCGAACTCGGGTGAGAAATTATTGCTTGGAACGAAAAAAGTTTCCTGATAGTATCCATTCAGGAAACTTATGGAAAACCCGCCGATCGCCGTCCTCCGTGGCCGGTCCGCCTCTCCAGGCGCACTCATGAAGCGGCTTCGCAAAGAGCGCGGCATGACGCTCGCGGAGCTCGCCCGTCTCACGCGAAAAACCAAGGGCTATCTCTCAAAACTCGAACGCTCCCGCAAGCTCCCCCCATTTACCACCCTCAGTACGATCGCTCAGGCCCTCGGAGTTGACCTCGATCTCTTCCTGGCCAGCCAGGCTCCCGCAACGGGCAACGACGCGGCGTCCCCGGCTGCCCCTCGGAAAGGGCGCTCCCCCGGCGCCCTAGAGGGTTCGCCCTCTACGCCCTTCCGCAATCTCGATATCCACCGCCACCACGACGAGGTCCGGCCTTTCCTGCGGGGCGATAGCTATGCGTATCTGCCCTTGGTCACACAATACCGCGGCAAGTACATGTCGCCTTTCCTGATGAAACTTCCCCCCGGAAAGTCCCGCACGTTCACCCACGATTCCGAGGAATTCACCATGCTCCTCGAGGGCCGAGTGGATCTCATCTACGAGAAACGCACTCACCACCTCAGCGCCGGGGACTCCTTCTACCTCGACTCCCGGATCGAACATGCCTTCTTTAATCCCGGCCGGCGGGACGCGCTCTTGCTGTCCGTTTCCTTCGATTACAGGAGATTCTAGCGATGCGCATCGTCAAGCAGGGTGGGCACCGACTATTCACCCAGGACCCTGAGACCGGTCGTGTTGTTTCGGAGATGCTGTCGGATATCGAAAAACATGGCCTCGACGCGGTCCGCAAATACAGTCGCAAGTTCGATGACTGGTCTCCCGATCGCTTCGAACTCTCGGACCGTCAGATCCAAGCCGCCATCGCATCGCTCGACCCGCAGATCATCGAGGATACCGACTTCTGCCAGGGCAATGTTCGAGCCTTCGCCCAGGCGCAGCGCGGCACCTTGCTGCCGCTCGAAGTCGAAACTCTCCCCGGCGTGATCCTGGGCCACCGGCATATCCCGGTCAATTCCGTGGGGAGCTACATCCCCGGAGGCCGGTACCCCATGTTCGGATCGGCTCAGATGAGCATCATCCCGGCCAAGGTTGCCGGCGTCAAAACGGTCGTCGCCTGCACACCCCCGGTCAAAGGCAGCGGCTTCTTCCCCGCCACGATCAACGCGATGAAGAAGGCGGGAGCGGATCGAATCTTCGTCCTGGGCGGCGTCCCCGCTCTCGCCCTTATGGCCTTCGGGCTCGACGGCATGCGTCCGGTCGACATCCTCTGCGGCGCCGGCAACAAGTTCGTCGCCGAAGCGAAGCGCCAGCTCTTCGGCCGCTGCGGCATCGACCTCCTGGCCGGCCCCACCGAAATCATGGTCCTCGCGGACGACTCCGCAGACCCGGCGCTGGTGGCTTGCGACCTCCTGGGTCAAGCCGAACACGACCCGGGAAGCGGCGTCTGCCTGATCTGTCTCAGCGAGCCCTTCGCCCAAGACTGCATCAGCGAGCTAGAAAGGCAGCTGGAGGTCCTGCCCACCCGCGAGATTGCCTCCCTGGCATGGCGCGACTACGGCATCGTCATGGTCGCCGCTTCCCCAGAAGAGGCCGTCCAGCTCGCCGACGACTACGCTCCCGAACATCTCGAGCTCCACGTCGACGACGAGTCTTTCTACACCGAACGCTTGAGCAACTACGGCTCCCTTTTCGTAGGAGAGGAGACCACCGTAGCTTACGGCGACAAATCGATCGGGACAAACCACATACTGCCCACCAGCCGCGCCGCACGCTACACAGGTGGGGTCTGGGTCGGCAAGTTCCTCAAGACCTGCACTTATCAGCGCATGACCCCCGCCGCAAGCCGGCGGGTCGGCGCCGTCACCGAACGTCAATGCGAGGTCGAGCGCATGCTCGCTCACGCCATCACCGCTCGTGTCCGCCTCGACCGCTACGCGTCGATCGAGGAGGATACCCCCGTTCGTCAGGGAGCGGCGAAGCGATCGCCATAAGGGGGCCTTATGTTCGACCTGAACGGAAGAACCGCCTTGGTGACAGGCGCCGCCACGGGCCTCGGCGCGGCCATCACCATGGCTCTGGCTCGAAGCGGGGCCGATCTCGTCGTTACCGACAGGCCCGG
>DATGFI010000319.1:0-5153 GCA_035309205.1 Planctomycetota bacterium
GAGCTTCTCGGCATAAGCGGGGTTCGCCCTGCGCTCTTCCGGGGGCAGGCCTTCGAATTCCATGTTCGACCGGATCCACAAGATGCGGCCGGAAGCCTTTTCAAGGCAGATCAGGTCGGTGGGCTCCGCCGTAACGAAGAGGCGCTCCCCCACGACGATGGGGCAGGAGACGCCCCAGTTGGGCATCCGGGCCATCCAGGCGATTCCGCTCGCCGCATAGCCGCCCCCGCTTTTACGCCGCTCCCACTTCGTCGGGGGCGTCGCCCCCGGATAACGGCCTGTGCCGTCGCCTCGCCACCCGACCGGATTGTCCACGGTCGGCTGGAATTTCGGAGATCCCAGCGGCGCGGCACCTGCGGGCTCAGCGGGGGTCTCCGCCGGGGCGGACGATCCCAGCAGGACCAACGTCAGGACCGCTCTCAGGGTTCTCAACAGGCACCTCCGTCACTCGCCGATGCAGTACAGCCGGTCTCCGTCGCGCAGGAACAGGTCCTTTCCCGCGAAGACCGGCGCTGATCCGGACCCTTCCTTCAGGCGATTGCGCGCGACCTGGCGGGCTTCCCGAGTCGCCTCGAGCACGACGACATCGCCGGTCAGCGAACTCAGGAACAGGTGGCTGCCCGCCAGGGTGAGGCTGGAGTAGGCGATGGGCTGAGCTGCGCCCTCTTCGCCGAAGAGCGGCCGCGCCTCGAAGAGCGGCTCGACCGAGCCCTTCTTCCCGGCATCGAACACGATCAGTTCGCCCTTGCCGGTGGCCGTGAACAGAAGGCCGCCGTGAAGGATCGGCGAGCCGAAGACGTCGCCGGCGATCTCGCCGTTCCAGACCGATTCATCCTTGTAATCGGCGCCCAACCGGATCGCCCGGACGTCCTTTTCGGCGAAGAAGACCAGGCCGCCCTGGACGACGGGCGACGCGTTGGAGGTGTTCCCGATCTGCGTGTTGAGATTCTTGCCGTCGGCGGCGCTGAAGACGTCGCCGGCGGGCGTGATGATCAGGTTCGCGTTGTTCAGGCGAAGGGCTGCCGGCGTGCCGTATTGGCAGCGCGCCTCCGCGTTCATCCAAAGAGGCTTCCCGCTGGAGGGATCGAATGCGTACAGATTGGTCATGTGGACGATCAACTTGCCGTCGGTGAGGATCGGCGACGCGCTTCGGCCATAGGCGGTGTTCTGTCGTGCATCGATGAAGGACGTCCACGCCGCCTTGCCCGAAAGATCGACCGCCTGGACCATCCCGTTGGCAAGAACGAGGTAGATCCTCGACCCGTCGGTCACCGGGGTTGCGGCCGCCAGGCCCGTGTCCTTCGCCTTGTACTCTTCGGCGGCCGAGCGCGCGGCGGTATCGCCCAGCTCCCCGGCGGCGATCTCCTTCCGCCATACTTCCTTGCCCGTGGCACGGTCGAGGGCGAACAGAAGGTTCGGCTCGGAGAGGATCGCGACCAAGCCTCCGACGACGATCGGCGAGGCGTAGCTCTTTCCGACGCTCGCGCTCCAGCGGACGTTCTTGGTGAGCGACCATTCCAGGACGGGGGTCGCGCCGGGATAGCGGCCGCTGCCGTCCCCTCGCCAGCCGAAGGGCCGGTCGGGAGTGGGCTGGAACCCGGGCGAGCCCAGGGAAGGGGGGACTGCCGAGTCCTCCGCCTGGATCGCCAGCGATGCGAGCAGCACGGCCAGGACCTGCGCCTGTATCCTCATCCCTTCGTACCCGATCTCTCTTCGACGCAGTAGAGGTACTCCTCGCCGCGCAGGTACATGGCCCTGCCGTCAAAGTAGGGGGCGGTGTAGAAGGCCTCCTGGTGGCAGGGGTTGTTGCTGATGCTGGCGGAGTAGATGTTCTCGAGCACGTTCTTGCCGGTCTCTTTGAATTGCGCTCCGGGGGCGATGAGATGAGTATAGCCCGCGTCGTCGACGATGTAGATGTGCTTGCCCGCCAAGGTCGGGCTGGCGGCGACGCCGTAGAGATAGCGGTTGAAGCGCACGTAGCCGTCGAGCCAGCGGCGGTACAGGCCCTTCTGGGCCTGGACGTCGACCGCCGTCATCCCGCCCGTCATGTCCACGCCGTAGAGGATGTTGTCGACAAGCAGCGGCGATGCAATCGTGTAATTCGCCCCGCGCGAGGGCGTCGAGAGATCTTTGCCCGGCGGATCCCAGACCGGATGGCCAGCGCCCTTGTCGGACGCCGGCAGCTTGACGGCGGTCACCGACACCACCTCGTCCCAGCCGCGGAACCGGCTCGTATTGTAGATGATGCCGTTTTCGATGACCGGGGTCGGATCTCCCCAGATGTTCAGGTTGCTCGGGCCGATCTCGACGCCGTCGGAGGCGCGCAGGATCTTCTTCGCGGTGACGATCATCGTTCCGCCGCTCATGCGGGTCGCGACCGGCGACGTCCCGGAGCCCAGTGTCTCCATCGTGGTGTTCTTCCACACCAGCGTCCCGGTCTTCGCGTCGAGGGCCATCAGCGTCTTGCAGGCGCCGAACACGAGCTTGCCTTCGATCAACAGCGGCGACTGATGATTCCCGTGCTCTTCGGAGCCCAGGACTTCATGGAGCGTCCAGGCGCGGCGCCCGTCCAGCTCGAAGGCGGAGATGGAGTAGGCGCCGGGTCCCTTGATGCCGCCGCCGCAGGTCCAGTAGACGCGGGTCCCGTCGCTGCAAGGCGTCGCATTGCTGGACGACACTTCGTTGCCCAGATACGGCGGATACTTCTTCCGGTCGATCTCCTCGAACGCCTTGTGGATCTTCCGCTCGGTCTCCGTTTTGTCCTTCAGCTTCCGGTCCAGCGCGGCCGCCTGCTCGGACGGGAGACCCTGAGGCGACACGGATGCGTTGATCGCGGCGACCACCTCTTCGTTCTGTTTCTGGAGCTGGGCGACCAAGGGCTCGACCTTCTCCTTGATAGCGGGAGTTGCCGTGCGGTCCTGGGCGCTCAGCGCCTCGAAGGGGGTGTTCGTCCGCAGCCAGAGCACCTGGCCGCTCGCCTTGGACAGGCACATCAGATCGCAGAAATTCGCCCCCAGGTAGATCCTGTCGCCGACGACGATGGGCTGCGACATGCTCCGGCCGGTCAGCTTCGTCATCCAGCGCACGTTGATCGTCTCGTAGCTGATCGGGCCCACGGGAATCAGGTAGGCTGCGGCCATCCAGGCGCTCAGCCAGCGCCCGCTGTAGTGCTTGCCGATCGCGTTCGCGGCGCTGATCTTCAGGAGCAGGCGATTCCAGCCCGCGCCGAGCGAGATGTCGTACGTCTTACTCCGATTCTTGGGGTCCAGAACCGTCGGCTTTCCGTTGATCCAGAACTTGCCCGCGGCGCCGTCGAAGGGGACCTGCAGCTGCACCTTCGCCTCAACCGGAGAGTGGATGTAGGTGTGGGCGTAGGCGACCTTGTTGGTAAAGTCACCTTCGACCTTCACTCCAGGCCCTTCCGCGGTGAACTTGCCGAAGGCGTACACGAAGTCGACATAGCTCTGTCCGCAGGTTCCCTCGTTGTGGTCGTGGCGGCTCTGCGTCTCGACGTCGGCGCGGATGAACTTCCACGTTGTGCCTGCGACTTTGGCCCCGTCCGCCGGCGACACGGCGGCTTCGCCGCCGAGGAAATCCTGGTCGATGTCCTTGAGCGGATCCGGGCAGGAGATGGGTCCGGCGACCAGCCAGTCCTTGATGCTGAAGTATTCCAGCTGGCGCGCATCCTTGGACACCTCACCTGCGGGCTTGGCGGCCTGGTACCGGAGGGTCGATGTGACTCCGTGGACTCGGCGGGTCCAGTTCGTCGGCGGGGTGGCCCCAGGGAAGCGCCCGGTCCAGTCCCCGCGCCAGCCGCAGGGGCGGTCTGGGGTCGGCGTGAAGTCGGCGGAGCCGAGGATGGGCGCGACCGGCTCGCTGGCCTGGAGCGAGAGCGCTCCGAGGCTCAGGACCAGGATCCTCGTCAAAAGCTTCATCCCGTACCACCCTTTGCACCGGAACTCAAAATCTCGCAGATAAAAGAAGGCTTGCGCCCCGAGGATGGGGACTTACTCCGAGAGCAGTTTGAGGGGGCCGGATTGGTAGTAGGCCCCGGCCCGCAGGCGCAGGTAGCCACCGTCATCGTCGGGGAACTCCGACTTCTCTCCCTTGTTGCCGGGGACCGGCGGGGGGTTCGTGACGCCGTCCTTGGCGCTGTCCTTGTGGACTGTGCACTCGATCGTGCCACCGCCGAAGAGGAGACCGATGAAGCCCGCGTCAGCCCATTCGGCGATATGGCTGTTCGAGGGATACTTCTCCAGCCAGTACTCGGCCCTGTTGTCCATGAAGTGCCAGGGAGTGTTGTTGCAGGCGGCCATGTAGGTGTTTCCGAGCGGGATGCGCCAGATCATCAGAGGAAGGCCGGTCCGGGCGTAGACCTGCTTCCCCCAGTCCCGGAAGGCGATAAAATCCGCGTCCTTCCACCAGGCGTCGGTCGCACCGCGCGCCTCCTTGAATCCGGAGTCGCGGTCGCCCACATCGGTGAAGAGCAGCTCCCAGGCCCCGCAACGAAGGAGCGCATCGGCCGCCACCTCGGGGGTCAGTCCGTCCACCTTGGATACGTGCCAGGCCAGGAGAACGTTCGGCGCGAAGCGGTCGCGGAGGACGCCGAACGCCTTGCCGAACGAGGCCGCGGTGTCGCCGAGGCCTTCGAGCTCCGGGATTCCCGTGGATTTGACCATGACCGTGATCTGATCCAGCGCATTGGGACCGAACTCGGGGGCGGTCAGGAATCGCGCCCAGACGCCGGGCTCCACGTGGAGAATGACGGGCTTCTTATGCGCGCCCGCCAGCTGCATGAGGAGGAGCAGATTCTCGAAGTACCGCCGCATGGTCTTGGCATCGCGACAGTTCTTCTGGATCTCGGCTGCCACGGCGCCCGGTTCCAGCTTGGCCGGGGAAGATTTCAGCATCCCGTAGTAGGTGAAGACCGGAAGGATTCCCAGATTCTGGGATTCCTGGAGATACATGGTGACGAACGCCCCATTCGCGTTCCACTGGGTCCAGTTGCTGCCCAGATGCTGGTAGCGCAGGTCCCAGCGGCAGCCCTGCGCGCGGGTATCGTCGACATACTTCTCGGCCCATCCGCTCATGACGCCGAGCATGAAGTGGTCCCGGCCCAGGCGGCGCAGGAGCTCGCCGCGGATCGGCTCGGC
>DATGFI010000320.1:0-3157 GCA_035309205.1 Planctomycetota bacterium
CGGATTGAGTACTTCCAGAACAAGCCTGGCCGGTGCATCCTTTCCTGGAAACAGGAGGGTGGAGAGAAACAGGTCGTCCCATCGACGGCTCTCTGGCACAAGTACGATAAGGACGTGGATCGCGAGTCCAATTAGAGAGCACGAGATTCGCGTCCCCGGGCCGGATTCGCGATCGGCCCGGGGAGTGGCCGTCGGTTTTCCTATCGGCCCCAAAGTTGCCTCGCCCTGCACCTCAGAAGTTCGGTTCCGGCAGCCTCTGGCGGGATCTGGGGCGACTCTTTCCTGAGGATTAGATGCAGGGTGTCATCGCTGCGGACTTGCGGTCACCTCACGCAGCGCAGCCGAATCTTCTTCGAATGTCGCTTATCTTCCACGCATCCGTTTCTCTGCAGCGACCGGCCTATGTATTGCCCGAGCTCGGCCAGAGTCGCACGATGAAGCAGGTGGGGCCGGGCATTTTGCCCTGGCGAAGTCGGAGCAACCCGGGGCCCGCAGGTTTCACATGGCTAGATCGGAATGCTGGAGTCCGCATCTTCCGAGGCATGAACCGAATCCGTAGGCGCTTCCCAGGCCAGATGGTCGAGCATTTGAGCGAGGGTCGGCCTCGGAGCGCGCAGCCCTTCCCCGCAATACGGGTCGAATTCCGTGCGGCCCGAGCTCACGCGGTAGGTCCAGAACGCAACCTCTCCGCCATGATGGGAAAGGAGGTCGACCACGTCGGTGACTTTGACGCTCACGCCGATCAGGTTCCCGTGGACGCTGAATCGATGTCGGCGCCGGAGTCCTGAGAGCTCTGCCTCCTCCAGTATTTCGGAGTACCAGGCACGGAAGGTCGCCAGAGCCAGGCACATGTTCTTGATATCGACAGGCCGAATAGGGCCGTGGCGCAGGTTCCAGAGTTCCGCTACAAATACGTCCGGAGCGTGGGAATGACGAGGCGTCTGATGGCGGACCGACACTGCGGATACCACGCTGCCGCCGGGAAGCGAAACGTTCTTGAGGACGCGAATGCAGTGGAGATTGGGAAGCAAGCCTGGACGGTGGTAGTACGTCTCGATCCAATCCGACAATTGTTGCAAGAGTGAGAAAGACATGGCCATTCCCCCTGGGCTCGGGATGTCCGTATCCCGTGCCGTGTCTCCCCGGCCGCGCGAGGGGATCAGGAGAGTTCATGTCCCCTGTAACCTTCCCCTCCGGAAACTGAAGTCTAAGGGAGCGAGCCAACGAGAGTCCACAACAAAGAAGACGTACGAATCAAGCATTCAGAAATGATTCTATTGAAGCGCTGGTCGGAAGTCCGTCATCAACGACAAAACCGCTTCCGGCTGAAAGGTCTAAGGACCGATCGCGGACGGGGCCCGATGTGACATCCCTGATGGAAACTTTAGCGATGACATGGGCAATCCCAATCATGATATTATCGCTGCGTCAGAATGCATCTGCCCGACAATAACCGTCTCCAAGTAATTCTGAGGATCGGTCGAGCCCTTCCGGGAGGGAGCACCTCCGATGGCTGTTTCTTAAAGTTATCTCCCACGAGGGTGCCCTCCTCCTCGGGAAGATGCACCGGTCGAACCGGACCGCCCCTGGCGTGCGCCCTGACTGAGACGAGGTGCCGAGCGACCTGCATGGATCCCGCGGTGGGAGGAGGTCGCATGCTGCCGTGGAATCCTGGCGGTGGTCCGGGGAGTCGCGAACGCCGATCGCCCAATGCGGACCGGGGGCCGCGCAGCAGGTCTCGCCGATGCCCCCCGCAGAGGCGGCCGCACGGTGGGGTCGTGCTTCCAGCTTCCCCAGGGAGCCGAATTCCGCGTCCCGAATAATTTTGCCCCTCTGGAACGGACAGGCTCGACTTTGCCGTAGTTTCTGAAGGTCGAACGCTGGGGGCCGAAGCCGATACCCCTTCGGAGGTCTCGGATTCCGCGGGAATGGTCCCGGTCCCATCTCGAGAAACGGCATCCCCTGGGAGAATAGAAGGGATATGAATAATCCCATCCCGGGTCAGCCCATTCCGAAGAACATGCTCCGGGACCATTGATGGCGAAGCCGAAATCGTTCGATGGATCCCCCTCGCCCAGCAAGTCATCGGTACCCGCGAGTGGAGGCCAAGCGGCGTCCCTCTGGATCGGAATGGAGACGGGGGCCTCAGCCATCGGTAGGGGCTGAATGTTTCCAAAAAGCTCCAGCAGCAGCTGATCGCTCGCCCCAGCTCTTCTAAGGTCCAGGAGGTCTTCCCCGGACATCGAATCGACCGGACGATTGGAGCGGATGAAGTTCACGATGGTCTGGTCGGGAAGACCGGCGACGAGGAGTTTCTGGATATCCTGCTTGGAAATGCTGGCCCAGACGCTCAGCGGTGAGCTCATCAGGAGGATCGTGGCCATTATCTTCTTCTTCATGGTCGGCTCCTTATCGAAGTTCCACTCGTTCACTCGTACTGTCGCATGGACCATGCATTTCTTTGTGGGATCCGAATGCGGCGCCAGGATTCAAAGCCTCGGTCTAAGCACGCGAGAGGCGCGAGCAAGCCTGGAATCCAAGGAGACTTCGTCTTGAGGACGTAGAATCGGCTTGCAAACGTTCTTCCTGGCCACCGCTGAAAGGTTGCCACGATCCACGCTGTTCCCGCCGGCCGTCCCCGCTTCAGCTGACGAGGAATCTGCCGTTCAAGACGCTCGCATTCAGCGGAACCACGTCGCCAGAGTTCAGGATTCCCAGAGGAATCGCATCCCAAGGATTTCCCCAGGGGTCCAGGAGGAGCAGGGAATATGGGATCCCGGAAGTCACCGGAACGTCTTGAAGAACCTGGGACTGGCTTCCGGACGGAGCGGCCGGCAGAATCGCGACGAAATCCTGATTGAGATTCCCCAGATTGTCCTGCCATTGGACCCAGAGAGCGTAATCCATGCTGTCGTAGTTCGTGATATTGAGGGAAACCGTCGCATCCGACGAAGGGGGAATGGGAGGGCCCCCACCCGGGTAGGTTCCGGGGTCAGTGCCTGCTCCGCCGCCGTACCCGCCGCCGTACCCGCCGCCACAGGCCGCCAGGGAACTGCATAGGATCGCGATCACCAGGTGCTTCGACATGCTCCACCTCCTTCGCCCCTCTGAAGAACTTCCATTGTCGTTCCCCTTCCCCCGTACTGTCGCATGGCTT
>DATGFI010000321.1:0-4538 GCA_035309205.1 Planctomycetota bacterium
AGGACAGAATCACCAGCGAGGTGACGGATACCTTCCCGACAGGATGACCTTCCAGCATGATGGGTACGTCGCCCCAGCTTCCGTCTGCGTTCTGATGGCCTGCGGACCAAAGGAGCGAGCGGGTGATGGGTGTGATCGTCGAGGCTTTCAGGTCCTCGGGATTCGCAGGTGGGGCGAGCGCCGCCTTCGAGTCGGTGGCGGATCCCGTTGCATTCGGAGGAGGCATCCCAGGGCCGAAGAACTGCCTTGTGCGGAGGGGCCCCGCGTGGATCGAGCGGACGGGCTCGGGGACGAAGATCTGAGCCTGCCGAGCGAGGAGGGCGATGGCGAGAACCGCAAGAAAGGCCAGCGGCCAGAACCGTCTCATGAGCCCCCCTGGAGGTCTCTATCCTCTCACTTGCGTGGTTCGTGAGCAAGAAGCGAGCGATCGCACCCGTGTGCCGCCCACGCATGACGGGCACGCACCTGGAGGAGTTCGGCAGGAACTATCCCCTGTCCCGCTTTCAGGGCGGAGTTTCCGAGGCTGTGCAGGATGACCTGCAGCACCTGTCCCAGCGACTTGCCCCCCTCCGCCGTCCCGACGTTCTCCAGTTCGATGGAGGGAAGCGTCACGGAAGTCGCCCCTCCCGGAATCAGGTCGGACCGGAAGCGCGCGCGGACCTCCTCGATTCTCATCCTTCGGATGATGAATTTCTTGCCCGGGCCGGCCGGCGCCTTCGGGTCATTGGCGGGCTTTCCCGTCGACAGATTGTCCAGGAGCGCCGACCAGTTGCTCTTGGTACCGGTGAACTCGAGAGTGAGTTCGGGCTTGACGATGATCAGGTCCCCCACGTCGATGGTATCGCGGAGGAGAGATGTCGGCTGCACCGCGGTATCCACGCGCTCGAAGGCGACCGACCGGGACTCGGCGAACCCCGGGGGATTCGCGATCTCGAAGCCCGTGAGGCTCGCCTTTCCGGAGAAGAGGATGAAGGCGCTCTTCAAGTGAACGGGGACCCGAAGCGCGGTGGACCCGCCCGTTTCGATACCGCCTTTCACCAGGGGGTCGATCAGGATCAGCATGCCCAGGACGAGCAGCATCGGAATCGCAATGATTGCTCCGAGGATCACGGCCACAGGCTTCTTCATGAACGGCGACCCACATCTCTCTGTGCAGCCTGATGATCTGGGAGCGGGAATGTTATCCGTACGCCGGGGGCCTCGCTCTCCTGCCGCTTCTTCGGCGGGCGAGGGGCCGGTCCGTCAGAGATCTTGCTCGAGGCCGGATTGCCGCCTCCGATCCCGGGAGGTGCGGACGTAGACCGCGCTCAGTCGAAAAACGCCAGCGCTCCGGTGAACAGGTGTTCCGGATTGCGGGTGACGGATTCCCAGTTGAACGCGTCCTCCGACCGATAGCTCTCGGTTCCTCGCAGGTTCGTGCAGAGGAAGACTCCGGCGCCGTAGCATCCTCGAGCCGCGCGAACGTTCGAGGTCGCCTTGGTCCATTCCACGCCGTCGGGGGATTTGTAGGTCACCTCGATCCCCAGGGCGACGAACTCGGTGCCCGTCCAGACGATCTCATTGAGGTGCTCCCCGACCTCTCCCGTTACGACGTCCTCCCAGACCTCGCCGTCGATGCTTCTTGCCCTCAGTCCGTGCATCCCTCCGGCGACGAAGATGCCGTTCCCGAAGGCCAGCGAGATGAAGGGAGGTCTCTTTTGGGCATCGTCCGGGTGATCCTTCCAAGCGATGCCGTCCGCCGACGTCACCAGCCGGCGGGTGGCGCCGATCCCGACGAATCGGTCGTTCCCGTACGTCAGTTTCTGGACCATCTTCGTCCAGCCCTGCCATTTCTCGATGCGGTTCTTGCTGGGATCGCTCCACTCGCTGCCGTCTGGAGAACTCGAGAAGAAGGCGAACGGCCCCTCGCCGCCATGGGAGACGTAGCGGTCCTTTCCATAAGCGACGCAGGTCAGGGCTCCTGCGTTTTCAAAGTGCCAGGTCGGACCCTGCCACGACGTCCCGTCCGAGGACGCCACCATCCGGACATTTCCTCCCCTGGAGATGTTGTCTCCTCCGCCGACGGCGACGATCGTCCCGTTTGCTCCGGCAAAGCCGAAGAAGCTGTAGGCCCCGCGCTCCTTTTTATCCTTGGCCGTTTCCTTGTGCACGAGCGTCCAGGACAGGCCGTCTTCGCTCCGGTGGATCCCGCCGAAGGTCTTCTTGTCGGTCGTTCCCGCGTAGAACATGATTCCGGCTCCTTCGCGTTATCCAAGTTCAGGCAGTCGGCCGTCGTGCTTGCGCTGGGGATGGATGTGGCTGTCGCCGAACTCCACGGTGGGGAGGCCCATGCGGTTCAGAAGCTCGACGTACAGATTGGCGATCGGCGTGAACTTCTCGGCGACGACGTGGCGCCCCGTCTTGAAGAGACCGCCGCCGCTTCCCAAGAGCACCGTGGGGATATTCTCCACGCTGTGGTCCCCCCCGACCGCCAGATCCGAAATGTTCAGGATCAGGCTGTTGTCGAGGAGCGTCCCGTTGGGCTCCAGGATCGAATCGAGCCGCTGGGCGAGATAGGCGCAGTTCTGGTTGAACCAGACCGTGATTTCACGGAACGCTTCCCTGGAAATCGGGTCGCCCCGCTTCGCGTCGTACATCGCGCCGGCATGGGCCAGCGCGTGGTGCGAGAAATCGTTGCCCACCGACACCACGTCGGGGAATTCGCCGAAGGGCCAGAGGTTCAGGCTGCCGACGCGCGTCGTGTCGGTCTGGAAGCCGAGCACGAGCAGATCCGACATCAGCCGAAGGTACTTCTGGACCTGCTGGGCGTCCTGGTGGTCGAAGTCGTATCGGGGAGTTTCTGGCAGGCCGTCGATTCTCAGATCCTGCACTTTGCGGCTGTGGTCGACTTCGATTTCCTTCTGCCGCCGTTCGACGATCTGCAGGTTCTTCTCGGCTTCACGGACGGACTCGAGGTACTGATCCAGCTGTCGCTGGTCCTGCCGGCCGACCCGGTTCTTCAGGGAGGCCGTCTGTTCCCGCACGACATCGAGGATGCTGAGGTCGGACGGCCAACTCCCGTCGCCCTGACGCCGGAAGAGCCGGTCGAAGACCAGGCGAGGGCTCATCTCGCCGTGGATGGGCGTGGTGCTGTCGTGCCAGAACGAACGGCCCCCGCTGTCCACCATCGTGAGCGACTTGACGGGCGTCTCCTGGCCGATTTTGCCGGCAATGAACTGGTCGATGGAGACGGAGGAGAGTCGCACGCCCTGATCGCGGATATTCTTGGCGCAGGAAAAGACGTGCATCTCGTGCTGGTGGCCGCCCCGGGAGAATCGGCCCTCGTAGTAGCAGGAGTTGGTGAGGTTGGAGACGACGGTGGTCTTTGGGAGGAGCCGCTCGAAAGGACGCAGCACCGAGGGCAGGCGCGTCATCGGTCCGACCTCGGAGGGGATCCAGTGTTCCGGCAAGGAACCCTGGGGGTAGTACCAGATGCCGAACCGCAGCGGCGGCTTGGCGGCCTCCTGGGCCGCCGCGCCCGCGGGCGGAACCATCGCTTCGAGGAAGGGCAGGGCGAAAGTCGCCCCCAGCCCCTTCAGGACGGTCCGCCGATCGACTTGCCAGCACCTGGTCATGGCTTCTTCTCCTCTCTACCTGAAGACGCCTCGTCCGGCCGGGGCGCCCGCTTGTGCAGGAACGGGTAACTGAGCACGATTTCCTCGATCATCACGTCGACCCGGTTGTCCTTTCCTCGGACCGATTCGGCGATCCGGCGGACGGTCGGCAGATCGTAGCTCTCGAGGTCTCGTCCGAGCGCATAGACCAGGAGATGCTGGACCAGATTTCGCACGAAGAGGTCTCTGCGGTCCAGCAGGACCTTCTTCAGACTTTCCACGCCGTGGAGTTCGGTGCCGTCGGGCAGCCTTCCTGAGTTCAGGACGGGCTGGCTGCCGTCCTTTTCCCGGAACTGGCCGATCGGGTCGAAGTTCTCCAGCGCGTAGCCCAGCGGATCCATTTTCAGGTGGCAGTTCGCGCAGCTGGTGCCTTGTCGGCCGTGGAGCTCCAACTTCTCCCTCAGCGAAAGGGGGCGTCCGTCGGGGTCCTGGGCCTTGCCGTCCACGGAATTATTGACGTCGGGAGGGGGAGGGGGCGGCGGCGAACCGAGCAGCGAGTCGAGGATCCATTTCCCGCGGTTCGTCGGGCTCGTCCGCGAGGGCATGGAGGTCTTCTGGTGGACGATCGCCATGCCCAGGAGCCCGCCCCGGCGGCGGTCCGTCAGCGGCACTTCCCGCATCTTGATCTCCTGGGTGTCCTTCACGCCCTTGATGCCGTAGATGGCGGCGAGATCCTCGTTGACGAACGTGTAGTCGGCGTCCAGCAGCTCGGTCGCGCTGCGGTGATCCTTGACGAGCTTCCCGAAGCAAAGCGCCAGCTCGTCGCTGGCCGCCTTGGCGAGCGCGGGGGTGTAGGACGGAAACATGACCGTATCGATCGCGTGGGACTGCTGGCGGCCGAACAGCCACTGCTCCGGAAACTCCGCCGCCAGCCGGGAAATGCGG
>DATGFI010000322.1:0-4878 GCA_035309205.1 Planctomycetota bacterium
AGATCACTTTCGAGTCGACCTTCACGGTGATTCCCGTTTTCTTCACCGTAACGACGACCACAATCGTGGCATTGTTCTTTAAGAACAATCCATTGACGCTCAGCGGGTTCTGGTCAAGCGTAATGCCGTCCAGCGTATCCAGGCACGACTTGCCCCCCAGGCCGGGATAGCCATCGATGAGCATCGCAAATGTGGTTCCATGATAGCAGCCGATGCCTAACGCGTTGTCCCCTTGTCTCCGTTCGATGGTGACGGCAATTTCGTACTCCTCCGGCGGGGAGTAGGGAATCTGAACCCGGGCCCAAGGCAGGGAGGGAGAGACCAATGCACCATGGTCGATGGTCCATTCACCGATGATGGCGTCTTTGGCCGGATCGATGAGTCGGAGGAGGTCAACTGATGCCCGCTCGTTGGTCGGGGTCGGACCGATGTTCTGAAGCAACTCAAGCCGCTTCTCGATCTTCGCCCGGGCCAGGGACGTGGCCTCCGTAAGAGCGTCCTGATAAATCGCCTTCGCATGGGCGAGCACCTGGCTCTTCCGGAGGACACTCTTTTCCTTCCCCCCCAAGTCGTACCACCCATCGGCCACTGCGATCCGATCCCCCGGCTGAGAAGCGATGGCCAGTTCTTTTTGGGCCAGAGTCTTGAGCGCTGGGTCCGAACCTTTGACGATAAAGCGCAATCCAAGATCCCAGCTGCCCTTCACGAAGCAAAGGAATTGACCAATTTCCAGGTTTGCGCCCGGATCGTCAGGGGTTTTGGCTTGGGTCTCCAGGGAACTTTTCATGCCTTGGAATAATGTCTTCGCCTCAGCGATTTCCTTGGTTCGACTCGCAGCGCGTGCAGCCAGAGCCGCGTCGTTGGCTTTCCGGGAGAACTGCAGGGCGGAAGCGGCCGCTTTATCGGCAGCATCGTACTGGTCCGCCCGGATGAGTTCGTCGATGAGCAACTGTAGGGCCTCCACGAGGGCGGCAAATTCCTCGGGCGCCTTCGCGGTCTTACTCGCAGCGGTGAGGAGGCCGGCCTTCAAGGGCAAGGCATCGATGTCAAAGACTTGCGCGGTGGCCTCAAGCGCCTCGACGGCCGCCTTGACGTCACCACCCTGGACGGCGATGTCCTGAGCTTCGCGATAAAGCACCCACAAGGCGGGCAGATCATCCCGGCTCTTGGCAGCCTGGGTCAACAGGAGCCGTCCCAGGGCCTTCCGATCCACTGGGGCCTTCTTCGCATACTGATCTTTGAAGAGGTCCTTGATGAGCTTCTCTGCTTCCTTCTGTTTGGCGGCTTCCGGAACTGGAGCCCGTTTTGTGACATCCACCGGGGGATTGGCCGGGGGAGGCGCCGGGTTAGGGGATGGATCTTTCGCGGCAGGTTCAGGAATCGGTTCGGCCGGCTTCGGCGCGGAAGCTTCCCCGGGAGCCCCGGAGATGGCGACCTTTCCATCATGGATGAGCTTGCTGAGCTGGTTAACCGCTCTCAGCCGATCGGTGGCGATCTTCTGCTTCTCGGGGGAACCGATTTCCTGGACGACGATGAACTTGATTCGAGCCTCTTCAAGCTTAAAACCCGCATCGACGAAGGCGGCTACGGAGCTCTTCGTCCGAGCATCCTCGTAGGCGGTCTTCGCCTCCTCCAGGAGTTTGTCGCCCCGCTCGAGGATGATTTCGTCCTGTGCGGTCCCCTGCTGGGCATGGAGCAGAAGCGAAACGCAGAGGCTGGCGATCGAAGTTCGGAACATGGACGAGAGTATAATCCCTTCAGGAGGCCACTCTTTTCAAAAATGTTAGAATGAGGGTCCTTCGATGTTATCGGTGGCGGGTGCCAACACCTGGGCAATAACGATTCGATCTGGCTCTCGGACGGGGTTGAGATCCGGACGTCGCTTAGCCCCGTCCCGCTTTTGGATCTCGGCCTGCCACCAGCCCAAGACGTCTGGGGAAATCTGTTCCCGGCGGGCGAACTCGGTCTTTGGCAAGGTAGTTGCCTTCCATTGCCCCAGGGTGGGCCGCCAGTGGGACTCGAGGCGGGCTTTGGCCTCAGGGTCCGCGGATCAGACTTTCAGGTCCGTGATGATCCAACGCCTACAGAACAACGGAATCGATCGGCGTGCCTCGATATCTTCGACCCAGCAGGAAACTCTGCTCGATCCGGCTACAGCGCACCGGACTCCTGCCGAACTCGGCCTGCGGTCCGTCTGGCGTGCCAGCGGCACGGCAATATCCCAGGATGGAACCGACATTCCTTTTCTGCGAACATGACTGGGATGAGGGGACTCAGGATTGCCTTCCTGCTTGTCCTGGGGCTCATCGGTCTTATTCCCCGGACGGAAACACAGACTCCCTCTGGGACTTCGGCGAGCGAGGGAGTGCCCCGACGAGCCCGCTTGGTGAGCCCGATCGAAGAACTGGCGGACCGCTTAAGACTTCAAGGGAAAGATCCGAGGCAGTTCCTCTTCTGGGAAGGCTATCCGCTAAATGTCGCGAGGAAGGAATCGATCGACTCGCGAGGCACTCCGTTCGACATCGTGTTGCTGTTGCCAGCCTTCGAGTTCATTCCGGGGGATGACGTGGAGCGATACGTCCTGCTCGATGAAGCAGGGGGCGTCCAGGATGTCGCCACCGTCTGCTGGCCTTCGAGTCGGCGTCTTGAGATCGCATGCGCGCGCTGCGCTGGGGACCTTCGGAAGGCTTCTTGGAAATCAGCGATACGAGGGTTCACGAGCGGCCGGACACCCTGCCAGTCCCCTACGTCCAACTTGGGGTCGAACCGGGTCATTCGAAGAAGGTCTACTTCTCCTGGACCGGAACTTCCCGCCTGGGGAAGGTGTGGATTGCAAGCGGACATTTCAACGCTCAGCGTGCGACAGACTAGGAGAGCTCTTCGGCAACTTCGTCATCGCAGGATCCATCTCACCCCGGAAGTCCTGCGCAACATCACAGCGTCCCGCGATCAGCGGGAGGTATCCGTCTACGAAGGCCTCAGCCGGGAGATCCGGCTGACTGAGGCCCGTCGCGATCACTTCGCGGGTCGTTTGATCGGACTGCCGGGTCCGGCGTAGACTGGACCCCGGATGACCGAGAGCGCATTGAACGACCCTGCTTCCCCGCCGGATCGCACGCTTCCGACATCACTCAAGATCGTCGCGTGCCTGGCCATCGTGTTCGGGATCTGTTCGCTCATCAATGTCATTGTGACCGCATTCCATGGAGCCTTGGTTCTTAACGTCGGAGTTCTTCAGCTCCCCGCGGGCTTCGGCCTCCTTCGGTTGAGCAGGGGATGGCGGACCTACCATCTCGTCTGCCTCTGGCTGGGAATGATCCTGATCCTTGTCGCGGCAGCAAGTCTCCTCTCCGGTAGCGGTCGACCCGTTTTCAGCTTTCTGGGACAGCGAGCACATCCTGCAGGGCGAGAGACGGTACTGCTTTTCTTGGCCGTCGCGGCCCTCTACATCATCTGGCAATACCGAGTGTTGACGAGCCCTAGAGTGAGGAAGTTGTTCGGACTCACCCAACCCCAAGGATAGTGGAGACGATCCACCCTCGGCAGAGCTGCAGCAAACGGTTACGAATCTTCTTTACGGAGACCTCTCGCCAAAAGTGGCGACCGCGCGCTCGCGGATCGCTGGCCTGGACCGGGCGGCTACTTCGGGCAGCGGAACCCCGCCTGGATCTTCCTGAGCGCATCCCACACCGGCGAGGTCTTCTCCTTGGGCGATGCGATGGCGAAAAGGCAGCTCTTCCTTCCCGCGTCGGCGACGCGGCCCCACAGCTCGAGGTTCAGCGTCAGCGGCTTGCCCGTGACAAAAGGATCGTACCAGTCGATGCGGGCGTGGAGCAGCTCGGCCTCCTCTCCGCCCAGCGTCCCTTTCTTCTCCTGCTTCGTGACCTCGACGGCGATCTTGGTGAGATCGAGATCAAGCTTCTTGCCCTTCGCGACCGAGCCGCACAGACCCTTGTAGTACTTCAGGAGGTCCTGCTCCAACGACTTCGCTTCGAAGGACATCCTCCCCTCGACCCACATCACGAAGGCGTAGCTGAAGTAATCCGCGGCATCCGCCTGGAACATCCCCGGTGCAAAACGAAGGTCTTCATTCCCTTTGTATTCGAGGTCCTTCGCGAACCCGAGCGGGAACGCCATGCGCTCCGGCCGCCATCCCTCGGGCGCCGTCAATGTATAGGGAGCCTCGGCGTCCTGGGCCGCGACGCCGCAGACCGCCAAGGCGAGGAGGATCTTCATCGGTTCACCTTGAAACACTTGAGGTTGCCGTCGCGGTCCTTGCAGTAGAGCTGGCCTCCGGCGAGGACGACGTGGGGCCACACGGTCGACGTGAACACGCGGAAGGAGCGGGATAGCTCGGTGTATCCGTCCGCGGCGAGGTCGAGGAGGGACAGGCGCCCCGTGCCGCCCCAGACGATCAGCTTCCGGTCGGCGGTGACGATGCACGAGCCCGCGTCGCCGAAGTCCCCCCCTTCCCACTTCTGCTCCCCGGTGGCGAAATCGAGGCAGCGCACCTGCCTCCACACCCAGTAGACGGACCCGTCGTGGATGACGGGGCTGCAGACCTTGGAGGCGAAGGGCTTTTCCCAGACCTTCACGGCGCCGCCGAGCGTGACGTGGACGCGGCAGATCGCGCGGTGGTTGTATTCCGAGGTGATGAGGACGTCGCTCTCATGGACCGCGGGCGTGGCGACGTTGTTGCCGAAGTCGGTGGTCCAGGGATAAAGGGCGACGGTCCGGCCTTCATGGCCCGCATCGAGCCGCAGGACCAGGAGGCTCCGGATCGTCATGACGGCGATGCAGGGCACGCCTTCGACCAGGAGAGGGGCCATTCCGCCGGCGTGGCCGGCGGGCTCGCGGCATTCGGAAACCCAGCGGCGC
>DATGFI010000323.1:0-2518 GCA_035309205.1 Planctomycetota bacterium
AGCCCCGATCAACGCCGCCCCCGGGTGCACCCGCGTGTTGGGCATGAAGATGTAGAAGCCCGTGAACATGACCCATGCGACGACGTAGGGCGTCAGCACGAGCGTCGCCGTGCCGAAGTACGGCACATGCGTGGTCAGCCAGACATAGAGCTGGTTGCTCTGAACGACGCCGGTCATCGACAGCGACGCCGCCAGCAGGACCGGGCTCAGGGTCAGGAAGGTCCAGTAGACCGTCAGCCGCCGCAAGATCGTGCGGGGGTTCTTGATGCCCCAGATCCGGTTGAAGACGTTCTCGATCGAGTTCAGGAGTGAGATCGACGTGTAGAGCAGCGCGACGACGCCGATCGCACCCACGGCCGTGGCGTTGACGTTGTTGATGAATTTGTCGATCTGATCGGCGATGGTGTCGCCACCCTCGAGGCCCTTGACGGGCGGTTCCCCCATGCGCGGCAGGATGTTCTCCAGGAGGAAGTGCTGCACCTTGCCGCCGGCGCTCGAGAATCCTCCCACGCCCTTCACCACGGCGAGCATCACCACCAGCAGCGGGACCAGGGCGAAGATCACCTGGTAGGTCAGGGCCGCCGAAAGCATGAAGACGTCGGTCTTGATGAAGCCTTCCACGATCAGGACGCCCATGCGCAGGGCGCGGTAGAGGAAGCGAGGACCCCTGGCTTCGGGGAGACCCAGCCACAGATCGCGCTTGATGAACGTCTGGGCCCGCCTCCAGCCCGAGTAGAGGCGGTCGATCGGGCCGTGTTTCTTCTCCTCCACGGGCACCAGTCTAGCACACCGAAGATGGCTTGCCCTCCGTTTTACACTTGCCTTACCCCCGGGAAGGGGTAAAATCGGCCCCCAATGTCAGAACCCCGCGCAGACATCTTCCAGAAATGCCACAACTACACCCGCTACAAGGAAGCGGTCGCCTCCGGCCTCTACCCGTACTTCAAGGCCATCGAATCCGGCGCCGACGCCGAGGTCATGATCAAAGGCAAGCGGATGATCATGATCGGCTCGAACAACTACCTCGGGCTGACCACCCATCCCAAGGTGAAGGAAGCCGCCATCCAGGCCATCCAGAAATACGGCAGCGGCTGCACCGGTTCCCGCTTTCTCAATGGCACCCTGGACATCCACGAGGAACTGGAGCACCGCCTCGCCAAGTTCGTCCGCAAGGAGAAGGCCCTGCTCTTCTCGACCGGTTTCCAGACCAACCTCGGCACGATCTCGGTCCTGGTCGGGAAGGACGACGTCATCCTCTGCGACCGGATGAACCACGCCTCCATCATCGACGGTTGCCGCCTCGCCTTCGGCCGCACGATCAAATTCAAGCACAACGACATCGAGGATCTCGCCCGCGTTCTGGACTCGGTGGAGATGGAGGAGTCCAACGGTTCGGTCCTCGTGATCACCGAAGGCGTCTTCTCGATGGAAGGCGACCTGGGCATCCTCCCCCAGATCACGCGGCTCAAGAAGCGCTACGGCTTCAGGGTCCTGCTCGACGACGCCCACGGGATGGGCTACATGGGCCCCAACGGGCGGTCGACCGCCGAACATTTCGGGGTCGAGAAGGAAACCGACCTGATCATGGGCACCTTCTCCAAGTCCTTCGCCTCGTTGGGAGGTTTCGTCGCCGCCGAGGCCGACGTCATCGACTACATCAAACACAACGCGCGCGCGCTCATCTTCTCCGCGTCGATGCCCCCGTCGGCCGTCGCCACGGTCCTCGCGGTCCTGGACATCATGGAGAAAGAGCCCCAGCACCGGGAACGCCTCTGGAAGAACGTCCGCAAGATGCAGTCCGCCTACCGGGACCTGGGGTTCAACCTCGGGGGAACCCAGTCGCCGGTGGTCCCGATCATCATCGGCGACTTCGAGAAGACCCTCATCTTCTGGAAGGAACTGTTCGAGGCGGGCGTCTTCGTGAATCCCATCGTCTCCCCCGCCGTGCCCCCCGATATGTGCCTCCTGCGGACCAGCTATATGGCGACCCACACGGACGAGGAGCTGGACCGGGTCCTCGAAATCATGGAGCGGATCGGCAAGAAGCTCGGAGTCATCTAAGATGGCCGAGGCAACCTGGAAGTGCTCCACGTGCGGTCAGCTGTTTCCGCTCTCGCAGAACTCGTGCCCGATCTGCTTCATCACGCGCGAGAACCGCACCGTCATCGGCAAGGTCTCGGCGACCCGCTTCGACAAGCCGCCGGCCGAGAAGGTCGCCGTCGTGTTTCCCTTTAAGATCAAGGAGGCCCGCTTCAACCTGCCCTTGGACCGCGGCGCTGTCTGGTCCAGCGGTCGGGTCATGGTCACCGATGCCGGCTTCTTCCTCCTGAGCGAGAAGGATCCCATCGACGACGGAGCCCTGGCCGCCTCTCCCCCCGCCGCGGCGGGCCCCGTAGGCCCGCTGTCGCTCTACATCCCGCGCGACAAGATTTCCAGGATCGTCCACCACCGCCTGACCGGCGAATTCCTGGAGATCGGCGGAAAACAGAAGATTCCGCTGCGCATGACCGCCGCCGGG
>DATGFI010000324.1:0-2545 GCA_035309205.1 Planctomycetota bacterium
AATTCGGCGATCTTCGGTCGGATGACCTTGAGCGCTTCCGTGTACTGGGTGGTGTCGAACTGGTGCCCGGAGACCCCCTCGGAGCGCGCGAAGAGTCCCATGCCACCGCGGATGAGCTCGGAGGCCTTCTTCAGTTCCGTCAGCAGCTTCGACTTGCCGTCTTCGCTGAGGGAATTCGAATCGACGATCTGCGCCTGGCTGTCTTTGACGATCTTCAGACCCCCTTCGCAGGCCTTGAGGCCCTCGGATTCCAGCTCGGTGCAGAAGACACGGATTGCCTGGTCCCTCAGCTTCTGAAGATCCTCGATCGGATACTTCTTCCCCGCGATCGCGGTCGCCTTCTTGTAGGCCTCGAGGCCCTCGTTGAGGAGCTTCAGTCCGTTCTCGAGGTCGTTTCGGACTCGGTCCTTGGGAGCCGACGGGTCGACCTGGAGCCGCGGCTGGACGAGGCGCTGGCCTTCGTCGCACTTGGTCTTGCCGGTCGCCTCAAGGCCGGAAACGTCCGGCGGCGGCGCCTTCCTCGTAGCCTCGACCTTCAGGTCTTTCCTGGGCGCCTTGTCCGCCTTGGACTCGTTCTCGCCGGTGAGCCCCGCGATCAGGACGACGGCCAGGACGACGGCTGCAGCCGCACCCCCCAGGATGAGCGGCAGGGGATTCTTCGGCGCGCGGACCGGAGCGGCGCCCGGGCCTCGGCGCGTCTGCGGAGCGGCCTTGGGAGGGAATTTACCGGTCGTCGGGCGGCCGCCCGCGGGCTTCTTGAAGGGGAGTGCCATATCGAGAATTGACTCTATCGAATCGCCCCGCAAAAGAAAAGAGCCGGGACGTGGGGACGAAAGTAGAATCCTGCTTGTGCATCACCTGGAGCTCATCCTGATCCTGCTGGGCGCCGCCGCCGCGCTGGAGCTGCTGGCGCACAAGATCGGGGTTCCCCATCCGGTCCTCCTGGTCCTCGGAGGTCTGGGTCTGGCGCTAACTCCGGGCCTCCCGCGCATCGAGATGGATCCGGAAGCGGTCTTTCTGCTGTTCATCCCCCCCTTGCTCTACCGGGCGGCGCTCCTGACGTCCTGGCGCGACTTCCGCAGCCACCTGCGGGCGATCCTGACGCTGGCCGTAGGCGTCCTGCTGGGGACGGTGGCCGCTGTGGCCGCCGTCGCGCACTCCCTGACGAGCGAGTTCACCTGGGCCTCCGCCTTCGTGCTGGGAGCCATCGTATCGCCACCCGATGCGGTCGCGGCTGTCGCCGTCATGAGGCGCCTCGGGGTGCCTCGATCCGTCGTGACGATCCTGGAAGGAGAAGGGCTGGTCAATGATGCGACGGCCTTGGTCGCTTACCGGATGGCGATGGGAGCCGTAGTGGCGGGAGGCTTTTCGGTCGGTCAGGCCAGCGTCCAGTTCCTGATCTCGGCCGCCGGGGGCATCGCCATCGGGATCGCCGCAGCGCTCCTGGTCATCTACGTTCGAAGGAAGGTGGGCCGGGTGCCGCTGGTGGAGAACACGATCTCGATCCTGACGCCCTTCGTGTCCTTCATCCCCGCCGACCGCATCGGCGTTTCCGGCGTTCTTTCGGTCGTGACGACGGGGCTTTATCTAGGCCGGGTCGGTCCGCGGATTGTCTCGCCCGAGACGCGGCTCCAGGCCCAGGCGATGTGGGAGATGATCGTGTTCCTCCTGGAGGGTCTCATCTTCATCTTGATCGGCCTTTACCTTCCGTCCGCCTTCGACGCGCTCCGGCACCATTCTCTGGCCCAGCTGCTGGGGTATGCGGGCGTCATCAGCGCGGTGGTGGTGCTCGTGCGACTGGTGGGCGTCTTTCCCAGCGCCTATGGGCTCCGGTTCATCTCCCGCTCCCTGGGCGCAAAATGGAAGTACCCCAAGTGGCAGCACGTGACCTTCATCGGCTGGGCGGGCATGCGGGGAGGGGACTCCCTGGTCATTGCGCTCGCCCTCCCCTTGCTCACGAGCGCCGGTACGCCCTTTCCCGCTCGCGACCTGATCATCTTCATCACGTTCGCCGTCATCCTGGTCACGCTGGTGGTTCAGGGCTTCACGTTCGGCTTCGCCTTGCGCCTGCTCGGGTTGACCGACGACGGGCTGGATCGGGAGGAAGAAGCGCAGGCGCGCCTGAAATCGCTCGAGGCAGGGCTGGCGCATTTGGAGGTTCTGGCGAAGAGGTCCGACGTCCCGCCCGATCACGTCCAGGAGCTTCGCGACCGCCATGCCCGGCGCCTCCATCACCTGATGGTGAAGGATCAGCCGGTCCTGTTTCCGCAGAAGCGCGAACAGATGGCGATCTACCGCCGGCTGCGCCTGGAAATGCTCGAGGCAGAGCGGAAGACGCTCATCCAACTCCGAGACGACGGCCAGATCAGCGACGGCGTCATGCTGCTGGTCCAGCGCGACTTGGACCTCGAGGCGACCCTGCTGGAGCAGGACGGCAAGTCCGGCTAGGTCTCCGGACGCGACCACCTCGGGTGCCGTTTCTGCGCCGTCGAGGGGAAGCGCCTTTCTACTGGAGCAGGTCCGTGCTGCCGATTGACGGGCACCA
>DATGFI010000325.1:0-4865 GCA_035309205.1 Planctomycetota bacterium
CGCTCGAGAAAGGCTACCATGTCGGAGTCATCGCCAGCAGCGACCACGGCTACGGCGTGGCGTACGCGTGCGTCTACGCCCCCGAAAACTCCCGCGATGCGATATGGAAGGCGATCTGGGACCGCCGCTGCTACGGATCGACGACGTACGGGCTGGTGCTCGAAATGAAGAGCGGCTCCCATTTCATGGGCGAGGAGTGGACCTCCAAGGAGGCACCGACGCTCGACGTTTACGTGCGGGGAGCGGCCCCGATCCGATCCCTCGAGATCCTCGGACGGTCCAAAGTGCTCTATTCGGAGGGCAGTGTGGAGGTACCCCTGGTCGCCGGGGAACGCCGGATCCACTGGACCGATCCGGACTGGGCCGCGCAAAGCGCCGAGCAGTGGTACTATGTCCGTGTCATCCAAACCGACGATGAGATGGCGTGGTCCAGCCCCGTCTGGGTAAAGCCGACACGCTGACCGGCCCGCCGCGAACCGATGGATCCTGAGACCTTGACGTTCCTCCTAAGCGGCGGACACCTGAGCGTTCCCGAACGGCAAGCTCGGGGCCTCTGGCCGCATCCGCCGCTGAAGTTTGAGGATCTCGTGGCCCACATCGTCGCCGCGCTCGAGGCCAAGGGATGCTTCCCGAACGCATGGAAGGGCGATCCGGGGATGGGCGTCGTGGAGAGGAGATCCTCACATCAATACGTCCGCCGATCCATTGCGGAGGTTGGAGTAGGTCGGGAGGAGTACGGTGAACAATCCTTTGCCACTGCCGAGGAGGCAGCACGTGACTACCTGCGTTGGACCTTGGGATTGCCTGGATCAGGGAACTTGGATAGTTGGGAAGTGGAGTAATGCGGTGGATGGGGTGCGGCCGACGTAAGCCTGCAAAGCCCCTCAATAACTCAGCAAAAGAGTCTCTCCGGATCGCCGGTCGTTTTCGCAGCGGGTCTCTTTCCGGGGTCGGTTTGACCGCGTGTTTACCCGACTGCCGCCGATGGTACGGAGAGGGACCGCGGGCGAGGGCACTCGCGGTCCCAGTCGTACCTGCCTCGGAGCCCTGTCAGGAGATTCCTGCAGGGACAAGGCGATTGATCGGATCCCTCAGGTCCCAGGGATCGTAAGACTCGTTCATTCCGCACAGTGGGGATTGCCCACAGGGGAGTGACTCGAAGATCCGGTTCCTGAGGGACTTGACCACACTCTGCCGGAAGAGATTTGAAAGAACTTCCGGCATGAACGGATGGCGCCGCCCGTTGGCGGCGCGGACTGCCATCGCCACCAGATTCTCTACGAACTGGTCTGGTGTGATGGACGGGATCAGGAGATAGATTCGAACGTGTTCTCCGGGGTAGGCCTCATGGGCCAGAATCGGAGCGGTTCCCTCGGGACGAAGTCCGAATTCGCAGGACATGGCTCCACCGCAGAACCGGTTTGACTCCAATTGCGTCTTCAAGAGGTTCCTCATTCCTCTGTAAAACGCGCGATACAGGGCCATGTCGGGGGCGGGCTCCATCACACGGGCTGCCGATTTCCAGCAGGCCGAGGCCAGCTCTCGAGCGAGACCGGGAAGGTTCTGATCCATCATCCTGATCTGGTAACGCATGGATGTGGTTTAGCAAACCTTCTGCCAATTGAAGAGTCGGAAGGCCAGGGGGAATGCGGTTCCTGGGGTGCGGATTTATCCGCTACGAGCGCCGTATTTCCCGAATCCACGAGGTATGGGGACGGTGGTAGCAGAACCGGGTCGCTTCGGAACTCGCCGGGGCGAGAATCCCACGTTCCGGGAATCGATTCTGATGTGCGCTCGAACCGCTTCACGATTTCCGAGGGGCTCGTTCAAGAAGGCCGCTCTGGAGCTGCTCCTCCGCGCAAGCTTCCAGCCAAGGAGGCGCAGCACAGGCCCAACCCGGATGATCGCAGGGATCGCACGACCTATGACCTATAGGAAATGGAGTCCATGCCGATTCACCGGCCGTGAAATGCCCGGCTTGAAAGGCTGCTGGTATGGAGAATCCATCTTCCCTGACCCGCCCTTCTTGAAAGGGAGCATCCCTTAGGGGGAGAGGACGAATCGGACCTCGTCAACCCAGAGACGGTTCTCGTCGGCTTCTCCGCCTCCGATCAAGTTGGTGATATCGGCCACGCTGATTTGCTTGAGCTTGTCCGCGTCCAAGCGGTCGTTGTCGTCCTTGCTGTCCTCAGCCAACGTGAATTCCCGGAACGCGATCCCGAAAGCCTTCCAGCCATCGGCCGCCTTTAGTTCGAGCTTCTTTTGGTAGCGCGCGCCGTTCTTCTCCTCCAAGCTTACGATGAACGTTCCATCCCTCGAGGTCTTGAGGCATAGATCGAGCTCCGTCGCCTTGGACAGGTCCACCTTTTCCACGTTTCGCAGGATCGCGTGGATCTTCTTGCCCTGGCGCGGGTAGGCGACCTTGAGGGATTGCTTCCCACCCCCCGGAGGGACGTCCCGGTCGAGGACGAGGGGAAGGTCGAAGAACGCGAACTGGGGGGTCTCCCCGAAAGCGAGGCTGACGGGGATCCACCGGATCACGCTCGATTCGAAGTTGTCCACCAGGAAGGCGGGCACGACCTTGGTCACCTGGGTCAGGCCCTGGGTGCGGGGAGCCTCCTGGGAGGAGAACTCGAAGTCGTCCAACCAGATCTTCCGGGCCCCTTTGAGCTCGGGGAGGAACTTCGCCAGGAATCCCCCGGCGTCGATGACCTGGATCGAGCCGATCTGATCCAGATCGAGCATCCCATTGGAATCCTTGGACGGATCGTCCAAGACGAATTCGTCGAGGTTGACCGCCACTTCCTGCCATTTTTCGGCATTGCAGTTGACGGAGGTCTGATAACTGCCCCCACCGGATTCCGTGAGCGCGATCACCACGGCGGTTGCATGACTGCATTTCAACCAAAGATGGAGCGACTTCATCCCCGTGAGGTCGAGCGGGCGGGGGAGACCCAGCATGCGGATGGTGTCCGGCGTGACCTCGTACGAATACGTGAGCGAGCCCTTTCCGGCTTTCACTTCGGCCGCTTCGTGGGTGATGGCTACTTTGGAATCCTCGTCCTGGCCGAAGCCGCTCGAATCGGCCTTGAACGGAGCCCAATCCGAAAGATCGGACTCAAAATCGTCGAGGACGATCTTCTTCGGCTTGTCCTGCGCGGGAAGAACCGCCGGGAACGCCAGAAAGCCGGTGAGCAGGACCAACGCCGCAGATCTCGTCTTCATGAGTCCTCCCTTGAGAAGTTCAGCTCGTCCACCCGCTTCTACCGGGGCCGCTTTCTTGGGGTTTCAGAAACGCACGGCGGATGGATGAGCGTCGCAGGGGAGGGGTCAGTACGTGTGTCCGCCAACAATCGGACCAGGGCGATTTTCGCTCTGGTTCTGGTTGCATCAAGACGAAGGAGCCGGGAATACCCTGGCTGAAGGGGACGTTACATGGCTGATTGGATCATTCATCCGGGAGGCGAGCCCAGCTTCGGTAGTTCGTTAATGGCGCCTTTCCCAAACCATTCCGTGCACACCCCTCCGGTGTTCCCCTCCTGCGAAGGACGAATGTTCGCACCCGGCTGAGTCCCCCCGTACGCTCTCAATTCATCCACAACATCAATTTTCTTAGAAGAAAGAATCCATGGCTTACACGGACAAGCAAATTACCTGCGTCGACTGCGGCACCAATTTTACGTTCTCCTCAGGCGAGCAGGAGCGTTTCGCACAGCTTGGGTTTACCAATGAGCCCAAGCGATGCTCCTCCTGTCGAGCAGCCAAGAAAGCCTCTCAAGGGGGGGATGCCGGCGCATCACGATCCTCGGGAAGCCGGGGCGGGCGTTCAGGCGGGCCCCGGGAAATGTTTCCGGCCGTCTGCGCAGAATGTGGAAAACCCACCCAGGTCCCGTTCCAGCCGCGCGGCGACCGGCCGGTCTACTGCAGCGATTGCTTCAGCAACAGGAGGTAGTTACGGCCTGACGCGATTGAAAGGCCCTCGCTCGGGCCTCTTCGGGGTGGCTCACTTCATTTCAGGCCCAGCAGCGACGAAAGAGGGCCGGGAATTCGAGGCGGATGTCGGATCGTCCCCCGTCGAGGCCTTCGAGGGATTCCTCGATGCCAAGGTCGCGCTTGGGGTGAGGAGGCTCGTCGGGGGAGGCTTGGATTAGCGGGCGAGGGGTTCGTCCTCCGGAATTACGTGACCCTGATGAGCTACTCGGGCGTGATCTCCAGCGTGCTACAGCCGAAATGATCCCTTCCTTGTCCTTTTCCCTGTACGGCCCGGAGTGGTCGAGTTCAGGTGTCCCTGAACATCCCGAGTAGGACGGTGGGGAGTCCCGGAGCGGTTTCTAAAAGGCCGACTCCCATCCGAGCCCGGATCAGCGATCGGACCGGAACCGGTCCAAGAGATTGGAAGTGATTCGCTGAACCCGCGGGTCAGGGCCTTTCAGGCGAACGCTCTTGCCGCCATACCGGGTGGGCCGACGGTACCCGGGAGGCTCGGAAAGGCCGTCCGCCCACCAGATGGTCGCGCAGCTGAACACGTGATTCGCTTTCGGACCCGGATAGACGGTGGCGGCATATTCGCCTTCCCGGTTCGACCAGCTCAGGGGCGAGCGCGCGACCACCTCCAGCCCGGGAATTCCCGCGGGATTCCCCTGCCACTCCCATCCGACGAGTCCGGGAATCGCATCGCCGTCCTTCATCCCCGTGCCTTCGAAGATCCAGTGCTTCGAGTTCGAGCAGACACAATCGGCCAGGCCCATCACCGGGTCCACCGTCCGGTTCCCCAGGAGCTCGCCCTCATCGAGCTTGCAAGGCTTGAATCGTGACATTTCGGGGAATCCTTTGAGCGCCTGCGGCTTCACGTCACCGAAGACCCC
>DATGFI010000326.1:0-8652 GCA_035309205.1 Planctomycetota bacterium
AAAGACGCCCTTTTCCCAGTCCAGCTTGAACTGGGCTCCCACGGGGACGCAGTTGAAGATCTTCCACTTCACCCCCCCGGTCTTGCCCTTGAGCTCCGTGCTCAGATTGATCGAGTCTTCCGGGCCTTCCTTCCCCAGCCCCTCCGGGAAGGGTCCGATGATGAGCCATTCCTTCGGCTGGGGCGTGGTCTTGATCTCCGACTTGGGCGCCGGCGGAGCCGAGATCGCCTGGCCCGCGAGCTCCTTCGCCAGCGCCTCGTCGGGAGCCTTGGTCCTGGTCGAGGAGACGATGACGTACTTGACCCCGAAGCCCTGCTGGTCGGTCAGAATGCGCAGCTGCTTGGCGCCGGGCGTGGAAAAGGTCTTGGGCAGCGGGATCGAAATCCAGTCCCACTTGGCCGGGGTCTTGTCGTGGGTCTTGGCTCCCTTGGGCTTGTGGTCCTCGTGCGTCTTCTTCAGTCCTCCGGGAATCGGGAGCGGCGCGGCCATCGTTCCGCCCGGATCGATGGGGACCGTCTTGCCTTTATTGCTCGTCGTCCCCTCGGACAGCTGGTAGGACCCGTTCCAGACTTCCTGGCAGCAGCCGCCCGCATAGACCCAGCACCGGTACTGCACGTTGGGCAGGGTGATGAACTCCGCCTCGATGTAGTTATAGAGGCTGTCCTTGAAGTCGATTCCCTTCGTGGTGATCCAGGACGGATCCGCTTTATTGGTATTCAGCTTGAACTGGTTGTAGTCGCCGGTGGCGCCGAGGTCCGCCGGCAGGAAGACAAACTCCTTCCCGGTGTCGGCGCGCCGCGCGATCTGGGGCTGGTACTTTTTCACGATCGCGGTGCTCGTGTAGTCGCCGATCAGAATCTTGGACTTCTCGATGGCATTGTATTTCGTCGCGGATTTCCGCCATTCAAACTCGGACTGGTGGAAGAGGACGCGCGCTTCGAATTCGCGCGAGTTGGGCCGGGGCGCCTTCTCGCGTGCTTCGGGGGAGAAGTGCCAGAATCGGTCGGGCGCGCTGCCGCCCGTCGCCCTGGCCGACTCGGGCGCGCCCTCCAGCAGGCAGAAGCAGGCCAGGAGGTCGCTCTCCTTCTTTTCAAGTTTCTTCTTCCGGGCGATGTAGAGGTCGGCCAGCGAGCCGGCGTTCAAGTCCGTGATCTCGATGAAGATCGCCGGGAGCTCCTTCGCATCCTTCGGAGTGTCCGGCTTGAATTCGATCCGCGTGGGTTCGACCTTGACCGTCTTGCCCGCCACTTTCTTCCAGACGCCGGGCTGGTCCTGATATTCGAGGGTGCAGGCCTGCAGCCTCGCGGTCTGTCCGACGATCTTCAGGACCTCGGGGTAGAGTTCGCCCAGGGCCCGGATCGTCTGCGCGTCGTCGGACGCCGCCTTCTTCGCCTCGTCGGAGTCGGCCCGCGCCCCCGCTCCGGTGAGCGCGGTCGCGGCGGCCCCGAAATCGCGGCCGAGGGCGGGGAGGAGGGCTTCCGTCCAGGCCGGCATGAACGCCTGAATCGCCGGAGACAGGGGCTTCGCCCCGGGGACCGAGGCGTTCTTCGCGGGATCGGGCGCCTTGCCGGGCTCCGGCGACTCCGAGGCCGCCATCAACTGGAGAAATTTCTCAAATTTCTCCTTGTATTCCGCCGAGTCCCATTTCGCGATCGTGTCCTGGAGTTCCTTGATCTTGGCGTCCTCCCCGTTCTGACGCGCGTCTTCGGCCTGCTTCTTGAAGGCGTAGAAGGTGTCGTCCATCTTGTTGCGGGTGAGGCTCAGCTTCTTGTCGAGCTTGTCCCTCCACTCGGGGAAGTCGTGCAGGCTCTTGGCTTTCTCGTAGGTCTCCAGCACGGTCTTGAAGTCGTTGCTGGTCCACTGCGGTTTCACCTGCTCGTCGATCGCGCCCACGGCCTTGTCGATCCGCGCCTTCACGTCGTCGAGCGCCGCTTCGGTGTCCGCCGCGAGCGCCGTCCCTTCGGCCGCGGCCGCGGCCTCCTGGAACTTCTTCAGCTGGGGGCCCAGGGAGTTGGGGTCCTTCGCCTTCAGATCGAACGCCTCCTTGAGCAGGGCCTTGATCTGCTTATCCTTGGAAGATTCCGCCGCGACGACCGGCGCCTTGACGGCCTTGGTTTCTTCCGGCTCGGAAACCGTGGCCTTCTTCGGCTCCTTCTTCGTCAGGACGAGCACGAGCAGGACGATGATCAGGAGGAAGAGGCCCCCGCCGATTCCGCTGAGGAGGAGCAGCCTCTTCTTCTTCTCGTCCATCGGCGGCTTCTGGCCGCTTTCCTCGCCCTCTTCGGCGGGAGGTGCCGGGGCTTTGGGAATCGAGGCGGTGACGCGCTTCCGGACACCGGTGCTGGCGCCCGGAGCCGTCGGGACGGGGCCGGTGGCTCCGGTGCGCAGCTTCGTCACGGACCCCGTCGTTCCCGTGCGGGCGCGGACGCTGGTGTTCCCTTTCCGGGGAGGAGCCGCCTCGGCCGGGTTCGGCTCGGTCCTGATCGGCCCGGCGATCTTCTTGATGGACTGGCTCTTCTCCTTCCGCTTGGGAGGATGGAGGATGGCTTCCTGCTCCTCGGCGGGGAGGTCGGCCACGAGCTCCTCGACACAGTTGGGGCAGCTGACCTTGTCGCCCACCCGGTAGGCGGAGCCGGACTCGAAGTCCGTGCCCTGCAGCCGGGTGGCGCACTTCCAGCAATAAACGATTTCTCGGCCCATAGGTGAGATTCGGACGCGCAGGAGGCTTGCCGGGAGAACTGGTGGGACGACGTTCCCCGGATGATCCCGCTCGCTCTTACCCCTATATACACCTCATCAACCCAGCCGTTTTTCGCCCCATGGCGAATCCCCCGGCCCCGGGGTGATTATCTCAAAACGGCATTCTGGAATCCACTTTCCCCGGACCAGCCCATTCTGTCATGAAATACGCGCAACTTGGCCCCGCGCTGGACCAAGTTCACCCCCGTATTCCACTGGATCTTTCGGAGATCCTCCGGGCAGGGCTCCAGAGGATGGCGGTCGGCCTCCTCCAGCGTGTTGGCTCCCTGCATGAGGCAGCGACTCCGCAGGCAATGGGTGATCGAGAGGATGTGCCCCGCCTCGTGCGACATCAGCCGGAGGGCCCGGCGGCGGACCAGCAATTCGTCGGACGACCGGAGGCGGGCCAGCGAACAGATCCCGACGCGTCGCTCGAGGTTCCCCTCTCCAAACACGTACTTCTTTCCGCGGGAGAAGAGGTCGGCGTCGGTGATCGCCACGGTGATGAGGGCGGGGTCGGTCACGTGCGCGGCCAGTTCGTCGAGGATCATCGACGAATTGTGCTGGTCGCGCGGGGAAACGTGGGCCCGGTCGGGGAGCTCCCTGTCGGTCGCGACCCGAGCCTCGACACCGAAGAACATCGCGCCGTACTCGCGCAGCAACTCCAGCATCGGGCCCCAGCGGAAAGAGACCCCGCCCAGGGGAAGGATCACGAGCTCCGACTGGATTGAGGATTTCCGATTGGCGCAGTCGCGGACATAGTCTTCGAAGGACTGTTCGGGCTCGCGGACGACCGAGCGCCATTCCCCCCGGCGCGGGGCGGGGAGTCGTTCGGGGGGCATGAGGCCATCTTAAACCGCGTCCGGCTGCGCACGACGGAATTTCCACCCGGCTCGCGACCCCGGGTCGTAATAATGGACGTCTCCGAGGAACTCTCCATGCCTTCTTTCTTGAGGACGGTGCTGGTCGGGCTCGGGGTCCTGCTGGCCCCGGCCCAGAAAATCGCGGTGCTCGCCGACGGCGACTTGAAGGAGCCGTTCGCGATCGACTGGGACAGATCGGGCCGCGCCTACATCGCGGAAATGGGCGGCAATCGCATCAGCCTTCTGGACGCGGACGGGAAACTGTCGATCTTCGCCGGAACCGGGGAGAAGGGGCTCTCCGGCGACGGAGGACCTGCGGCCAGGGCGCAGTTCAACGGCCCTCATCACCTCCTGGTAGGGCCGGACGGGAACCTCTACGTCGCCGATACGTTCAACAATTGCGTCCGCAGGATCAACCTCAAGACCGGCGTCGTCACGCGGATCGCGGGAACGGGGAAGAGCGGATTCAGCGGAGAAGGCGGTCCGGCGATCAATGCCGACTTCGGCGGCTGCTTCTGCCTCGCGTTCGATCCGAAGGGCGAGCGCCTGTATGTCTGCGACCTGGACAGTCGCCGCATCCGAGCGGTCGTTCTGAAGACCGGGATCACGGTGACGGTCGCCGGCAACGGCCAGAAGGGTGTGCCCAAGGACGGTGAGGACGCCAGGGGACAGCCCCTCGTCGATCCGCGCGCGGTCGCGGCCGATTCGAAGGGAAATATCTATGTCCTTGAGCGCGGCGGCCATGCGCTCCGGGTCGTAGACGCCGCTGGAAGGATACGCACGGTCGCGGGGACGGGAAAAGGCGGCCTGTCGGGGGACGGCGGGCCGGCCCTGCAGGCGATGATGAACGGCCCCAAGCATCTCAGCTGCGACAAGGACGGCAACGTGTTGATCGCCGATACGGAGTCGTACGCGGTTCGGCTCTATTCGCCCGCGGATGGCAAGATCCGCCGCGTGGCGGGCACGGGGAAGAAGGGGTCGGCAGGCGCCGGAGGCGCCCCGGACCAGGTCGAGCTGAACCGCCCGCATGGGGCGACGATCGACCCGGCGGGCCGCATCGTCATCTGCGACAGCGAGAATAATCGGGTGCTTCGGATAGAACAATGAACCCGGCGGGAACAAAGGATCGTCCTTCCGGCGCTGCGGAACTGAAAACCCTTGGGAGGAACTCCATGCGGCAACTCAGCCTTGGATTCTTGCTTGTGGCGATCGCGGGCTGCGCATCGTCGCCGGCGGGCGTCGCTCTGCTCTCGTCGCCGAACCCGATGCCCGCGGAAGTTCCGCAGGACGGCAAGCTCCGCATCATCGCCTTCGGGGCGCACCCCGACGACTGCGAGCTGAGAGAGGGCGGCTGTGCGGCAAAATGGGCGGCTCTCGGACACCACGTGAAATTCGTCTCGGTGACCAACGGAGACATCGGCCACTGGGCGATGGCCGGCGGGCCTCTCGCGAAGCGCCGCGCGGCGGAGGTTGCCGAGACGTCCAAGCTCCTGGGCATTTCCCACGAAGTGCTCGACATCCACGACGGCGAGCTCATGGTCACGATGGAGAATCGGCGGACGATCTGCCGCCTGATCCGCGAGTGGAGGGCGGACGTCGTCATCAGCCACCGTCCGAACGACTACCATCCCGACCATCGCTACGTCGGGGTGCTGGTGATGGACGCCGCCTACATGGTCACGGTTCCGTTCTTCTGCCCCGACGTCCCGTATCTGACCAAGAACCCGGTGTTCCTCTTCTCCGAAGACGGGTTCCAGCGTCCCAATCCGTTCACGGCGGACATCGCGGTTTCGATCGACGATGCCATCGACAAGAAGCTCGCGGCGGTCGAGGCGCTTCATTCGCAGTTCTTCGAGGGAGGGGCCAACGGCCATGCGGGCTTGGTGCCGGACATGAACGACGCGGACAAGGTTGCCGCGCGCAAGAAGGCGGTGCGCGAGCAGTTTTCGAAGCGCTTCGCCGCGACCGCTTCGAGATTCAGGGCCTCGCTGGACGGATTCTATTCGAAGGACGTCAAGGTGGAGTTTGCCGAGGCCTTCGAGATCTGCGAATACGGACGTCGCCCCAGCGCCGAGGAGATCCGCAAGCTGTTCCCCTTCTTCCCCGGCAAGTGAGGAGGTGTCCATGACGCGCAGCCCGGCGATACTGACCCTGCTGCTGGCGGCCTCCTGCGCCGCGCCCGTACCGGCTGCCCTGAGGGGCGCCCCGCAGGACGGAAAGCTCCGGATCATCGTCTTCGGCGCGCACCCGGACGACTGCGAGTGGACCTGCGGCGGGTCCGCCGCCCGGTGGGCGGCGCTGGGACATCACGTCAAGTTCGTGTCGTGCACGAACGGAGACATCGGCCACTGGGGCATGGCCGGCGGTCCCCTCGCGAACCGCCGCGCGGCCGAAGTGCAGAACTGCGCTGCGATCCTGGGGACCACGTCGCAGGTGCTGGACAACCACGACGGCGAGCTCATGGTCACCATGGACAACCGGCGCACGATCTGCCGTCTCATCCGCGATTGGAAAGCCGACGTCGTGATCAGCCACCGGCCCAACGACTATCATCCCGACCACCGCTACGTCGGCGTCCTGGTCATGGACGCGGCCTACATGGTCACGGTGCCCTACTTCTGCCCCGATACTCCCCACCTCGAGAAGAATCCGGTGTTCCTGTACTCGGAGGACGAGTTCCGGCGGCCAAATGCGTTCTCGGCGGACATCGCCGTGGCGATCGACGAGGTCATCGAAAAGAAGCTGGCCGCGATGGACGCGCTCGAATCGCAGTTCTACGAGGGAGGCTGCAACGGCGGGCCGCACCTCGTCCCCGATCCGAAAGATTCCGGGGCCGTGGCGGCACGGAAGAAGCAGGTGCGCGAGCAGTTCGTCAGCTACTTCTCGGAGCCCGCTACCCGGTTTCGCGCCGAACTGGAGCGCGCCTACGGCAAGGAACAAGGGAGCAAGATCCGCTTCGCCGAGGCCTTCGAAATATGTGAATACGGCCGCAGGCCTTCCGCCGAGGAGATCCACAAGCTGTTCCCGTTCCTGCCGGAGAAGTAGCGTGGAGAGGACGGGATCCGGACGCGTCACCGATTTGCGCACCGGAGAAGGGCCCCAGAGGGAACTAGAGGATACAACCAAGCGGGATCCCCTGACAGGAGCCATTTCATGACCCTCGCCATCCGCCTTCTTGCGCTGTTCCTCCTCGCCGCGCCCTCGCTCAGCGCCCAGGACGCCAAGGCCGGACCGGCCGACCCCTCGAAAGTCGGCGTGGTCTGCCACGTCAAGGTCGTTTCCGACAAGATACCGGACATGACGAATCTGGAGACCTGGAAGAAGGCTTTCATCAAGGACGGGATGACCGACGAGCAGAAGGCCCTCGCCGTCTGGAAGACGGTCCGCAGCTTCCAGCACCAGGAGGCCCCGCCCATTGAATTCCTTCACAACGAAGATGCGGTCCAGGATCCGTTGAAGATCTTCAACGTCTACGGCTATTCGCTCTGCAGCATCGCCTCGTGCGAGGTCGAATGTCTCGCCCGCTATGCCGGCCTGCAGGCGCGCGGCCGCATCATCAATTCCCACAGCGTTCCCGAAGTCTACTGGGACGGCGCGTGGCATCTTCTCGACGGCTCGCTCATGTGCTACTTCCCGAAGGCCGACGGCAAGATCGCGGGAGTCGACGAAATGATGGCCGGCATCAAGGAGTTCTACGACCAGCATCCCGAGTACCGCAAGAACCAGAAGCTGCTCTACGAGTTCATGCGCGGGGGCGGCTGGAAGAAGGGCCCCGAAGTCCTGAGCCGCTGCCCGAGCTACGATGAGAACGGCTGGCTCGAGGCCGCCACCCATGGGTGGTACTCCACGATGCAGGAATACGACGGATCCGCCAACGGCATCTACGAGTACGGATACTCCCAGGGCTACGAAGTGAACATCCGCCTGAGGCCCGGGGAGCGGCTGACCCGGAATTGGTCCAACAAGGGCTTGCACGTGAACATGAAGGGCGACGGCGGCGCGCCGGGCTGCATCAACGGGAAAGTCGGCCAGGACTCCCTGCGCTACACGCCCAAGGACGGCGACCTTGCCCCGGGTCGCATCGGAAACGGCACCCTGGAGTACGAGGTCCCCGCGGCCCTCCTCCAGGAAGCCGCGAAATCCGGCTCATTCACGGTGCGGATGCCGTCGAGCTATGTCTATCTGAGCGGAAAGGCGACCTTCAAAGCCGCCGGCCCGGTCACCGTTCAGTTCTCTGACAATAACGGCCTGGACTGGAAGGACGTCGCGGTCACCGGCGCGACGATCGATCTCAGCCCCCTCGTCTTCCGACGATACGACTACCGCCTGACGTTCAAGGGGACGCTGCAGTCGCTGAGGATCGAGCACGACATTCAGAACTCGCAGCGTGCACTCCCGGCCCTGGACTCGGGAAAGAATACCCTGACGTTCAGCGCCGGCCCGGCCGAGAGCACGGTCACGATCGAAGGAAGCACGGGCGAATCCGCCAAGGGAAAGAATCTTCTCGGCGAGGACTTTCACCCCGAGAAGATCGGCATGGACGGATGGTGGTTCCAGGGGAAGGGAAGCCTGACCTACTCGGTCTCGACGCCCGGTGACCTGAGAAGGCTCCGGTTCGGGGCCCATTACCGGGCCCGGGATGCGAAGGACGGAATTGACTACCTCGTGTCCTACGATGGCGGGAAGACCTGGAAGAAGGTGGGCCGCGCCGATGGTCCAACCCCCGGCAATTGCTATTACATCACCGCTTCCGAGATCCCGCCCGGGACGCGGGAGGCAAAGGTCCGCTTTGAGGGCACGAGCCGGAGCGCCACCGGGTTCCTCAACCTGCGGATCGACGCCGATTACCGCGAGCCGGCAGGCGGCTTCCGCCCCGTCAAAGTGACCTACCGCTGGGAAGAGGACGGGAAGCCCAAGGAACAGGTCTTTGTGGCGAAGAAACCCGAAGAGACCTGGACGATCAGCTGCGGGGCGAAGCCGCTGATGAAGTCGATCGTGATGGAACTGGCCGATTGATCCTGGCTGGGGGGCCGTCGGCGCTCAGTTCGGA
>DATGFI010000327.1:0-4305 GCA_035309205.1 Planctomycetota bacterium
GTGCACCGAGAAGAGCCTCAAGCTCGAAAAGGAATACGTCGCCTACCACATCCTCACGCTGGACGCCTCCAACGAGAAGGCCCGCAGCGCCGTCGGGCTGGCCCGGCCGGTCATCGGCGCGGGCCTCCCTCCCCCGCCTCCCTCGTTCACGCCGCGCTACACCGATCCGTCGCCCAAGGCGGAAGCGGTCGATCGGATGATCGAGATCATCGCCAACGACGTCACCTCCCGGAACCAGGTCTTCGCCGACGTGGTCCAGGAGATGCGGCGGCGCACTGAAACCCTCGCCACGGGCGAACTGCCGATCGCGCCCGACAAGGCGGCCAAGGGAGTGTCCCTGATCCAGAATCCCCTGACCTTCGAACCGTCGAAGCTGACGGTGCCCCAGGCGGTGGACATCGGGACCTGGTGGAGCCAGATGTCGGCGGAGGAGCGGCGCCAGTTTGCGAAGTACTACGGGCTCTGGTGCGCCGTCATGCGGGCCCGGAAGTGATCCGGTAACGGCGGGCCGCCGCCGGAGAGGACGCTAACCCCCTCCGACGGACGGATCTCGCCGGCCTCTCCACCGACGTCCGGAGACACCTTCCTTCAAGATCCGCGTCGCGCTGATTCAGTCGCCGCCGGAGGCGCACGCCGGGAAGTCGATCTCGAGCGGGAGGGGGGAACTCTTCCCTCGAGTTTTCACTGAATATCGTCGTCCCCACATGAAATCGCACTCCTCCTGCGTCGTGCCCCCCCGACGCCCGGGTCGAGTTGGCGACGCCCTCCTTCAAGGAGAAGTGAGAGTGCGGGGGACCTTCAGGATCGCTCCTCCCAGGAACGTCATCCGAGTTGCGTGGAGGGAAAGATGAAGAGCCAGGCCAAGACCGTCAAGGACTACCTCGCCTCGCTTCCCAACGACCGTCGCGCGGCCATTGAAGCCGTGAGGGAAGTCATCTTGGAAACCTGGACCAAGGTTACGAGGAAGGCATCCATACGAAATGATCGTGTCCTTCCGGGAAGTATGCGTAGCCTGAGTTTCTCCCTGGCTGGAAACGGGCTGGTTCACTACTTGGACAGGACAAGAACATACTTTTCACATTCTGATGCTCCCAAAGCCGGTTCTACGTCTAATTGGTTATGAGCTCCCGAAGTTCAATCCTTGCCCTTGGACTCCTATTGCTCGGTTGTGGACGTGAGTCTACCCCCTCCCCTCCGACCCTCGCAAAGTCTGCGCCAAATGTACGTACCCTCCTCAAATCGAACCTGGTCATCAGTTGCGCGCACGTCGTCATCGAACCCGACTTGATTTCCGGCGTCCTGACTGCGAAGAACATCGGCAAGGAGCCGCTCGCGGTGGTTGACCGCTGGAATAGTTGGGGGGCGTACCAGTGGTGTCTCACCGTCGGAGCTCAAACGGCGGGAAACCCGCAGCACGACTGGGCGAAAAACGCTTACACCGAAGAGGTCCTGGCCCCCGGTGAGATTCGCCATCGGCGGTTCTATATCACTCGATCCCCGAATCGCACCCGCATCGGCGAACAGGCGTGGTCGTTCCTCGTAGAAGGACCCAACGACGGCATTTCTTTCCCCACATCTGGAAACGCCATCGCCCCATTGCCGTTGTTTGCCCGAGGGCAGACGGTCACTCTTGTGATGGATGGCTCACAGACGGGTGCCCCGGTTTCGGATCCCTCCTTTACTGCCACTCTGTGGATTGGCACCGCGACGGTTCAGTCGGAAGAGTTGAAGTCGGTCCAAGATCCCGAGGGCCTAATCCAGGGACTACCGCTTGGGTAAGATTGGGCGCCTGGATTGCGGCCTGCCAGAGATCCGCCGGGATGTGCTTCCCTCGGGACCGTTTACGTCGCCAGATCGCGAATCGCCGCTGGAGAGGGGTGAGTACCTGGTTTCTTGCGCCTGTCATGGCCGTTCCTCCTCATCGAACGGCCAAACTCTACCCGCCTACAGGGGGGCGGCGCACACAGGGTTACCGGAAGCACACGAATGATCGGCTACTACGTGCCCCACCGGCTTTATCCTGCCGGCTATCACTGCGATCCCAAGCAGCCGCTCCCCTTAGCGGCACTCGGGTAAGTGCATACAGGCGGAAACCCTCTCGAACGCTTGATCAAGCCCGTGTGTCGAATCTAGCTGAAATCTCCAGCCAAGATTGACTTCACCAATACCCCGATTCGCTTTTCTGCCGAGGGAAGCCCAAGGAGATCCATGGGCCTGTCGCCGTCCAGCCGCGGCTGAGGGGTCCTGAAGAAGTCGACGCGACCCTCCGCTCGGAAGTGCTTGTCGAGCATGCCCAGGATCTTGTTCAGGCTCGACATCTTCTCGCGCGTCCGTCGGTCTGCCTCGACGCGCTCCGCCTCCCATCGATGGACCGAGGAGGAGGCCACTTCCAGAATCTGGGCGAACTCCTCCTGAGTGGCGGGAAGCCTCCTGCGAAGTTCGCGAATTCGGTCGCCAGTCCAATAATCGCTCACGCCACTGGGCACCAGCCAGGCTCTCGCGGGGCGCGAAGCTGCCCGCTTGGGAAGAGCACGGTGCCGCTGTCGCTTTACATGGGCCGTAGCCATAGTCCCCTCTTCAGTCACGTCTCGACGGAAGGCGAGGACTTCCGCTCACGGGAGCACGATCCATTTTGCCTTCTTGAACGCGGCTTGGACGGCGATGGCGAACAGCTCAGCGAAAGAGTCGATCGTCATCCGAGGGCGGAAAGTTGGGCTGTGGCGTCGCGGCAGCTAGGAGATCTGGTCCGCCTCAAACTCCAAGGAGTGGAACCCCTCCTGGCGGGGATCTGGTCCCCAGTTGCGAAATCCCAAGTTTCTGCTAAAGGGAAGCGCTCCCGTTAGAGGGGGCGGCGGGAAAGGCGCTCCGGAGGACTACTTCAGCAGTTCCGGATTGGCCGAGAAGAGCTTGTCGAGCTGGGGGGCCGGCTCGGCCACGACTGCGCGGAGGCGGAAGACCTCCACCGTGTTGGAGTTGGACGGGAAGAGCACCGCCTTGTAGTCCGGGATCAGGTGGTAGTGGATGACGTCCACCGCCGGGGCGACCTGGTACCTGCCCTTCATGATGGCGCTGCGAATATGGCGCCGGTCGACTTTCTGGAGGTAGGTGGCGGGCTCCTCGATGACCGCGACCAGGTTGACCTCGGTCTGGCCGCGGATCAGCTCCGGGGGGATGACCCGCGACTGCGACTCCCGAGAATCGCAGGTATAGAGTTTGGTCCGCTTCTCGGTCTCGCCCGAGCCGGTGAAGTAGTAGATGGTGATCGAACCGCCGGCTTTCACCTCCGCCGTCGTGATCACGGAGGCCTCGATCATGGGTTCGCCGACAGGCACGTTGATCGTCACTTCCCCTCTCATCGGGGTTCCAGCCGGGGGGCTCCCTTCCTCGATGTCCAGACGCACGTCCAGCTCGTAGGTCGACGCCGGCTGGACGACCCCGGGGGGAATGCGCGTGGTCGCCGACACCACCATCTGAGGGGCATAGAAGCGGCGGAGGAGCTTGACATCCGCGTTTTCCACGAAGGAGTTCGTGGTGACGTCCTGGACCACCTTGTAGGTGGTTTCGACGTCGTGGCACAGCATGCCGGCGCCGCCGAAGATGACCGGCTTCTCCTGCTGCCGCTCGTAGCGGAACAGGCCGGGGACGACGATCATCTTCTCCTTGCGCGAATACCACTGACCGTCGAGCAGCGTGTGGCCGTCCCGGAACAGCTTCTCCTTCAACTCCTTGGCCGACCAGTTCTTGCCCTGATAGGCGATGACCCCGCCCCGGGCGATCTCCTCGGCGTTCTTGACCGGATCCGCGGGCAGGCCCGCCTCCGCGCGGGCCAGGGTGTTGGACGGATCCATCCTGACGATGGTGAAGGCGAGGAACTTCGCCTGGCCGGTGAGGGCATTCTCCTTGCACCAGCCCAGGAGCTCGACCAGACCCGCCATCGTTCCCTTCTGGGCCGACTCCCAGCGCGTGGCGAACTCGGCGCCGACGCCCTTCCCTTTCTCGATGCGCGTGATGTTCTCGCGACGGAGCGGCAGCTGTCCGCCCACGCCCCCGCTCATCGTCCGGGAGACCTTCACGATGTCCGGCCCTTCGTCGAGGATTCTGCAGTTGAGCACGCGGCCGTCGGCGAGGGTGACCTTATCCGTGGGAAGCCCCTCCTGAGCCTCCCGGTCGACCGTCGGAAGCGTCTGGGAGACGAGCGCGATCTCGTCGCGCACGGCCTTGAGCCGGCTGCCGGTCAAAAGCGCCTGGATGAAATCCGCATCCTCGGGAGCCCCTTGCCCGGTGGCGACGATGCCGTCCAGGCGG
>DATGFI010000328.1:0-4163 GCA_035309205.1 Planctomycetota bacterium
GCTCGTCGATGAGCAGCACGATGAGGTAGATCTCGGGATGGTTCTTGAGAACGGCGTTGGCGATCTTCTGGAGGAGGACCGTCTTGCCGGTGCGCGGCGCGGCGACGATCAGCGCGCGCTGGCCCTTGCCGAGGGGGGACATCATGTCCATCACGCGCATGGACAGGTCGTTGGAATCGGTCTCGAGGCGGATCCGCTCGCTCGGGTTGAGCGCGGTCAGGCTCTCGAAGGGGACGGTGCCCTGGGACTGGTCCGGATTCGAATGGTTGATGAGCTCGACCTTGAGCAGGGCGAAGTACTTCTCCCCGTCCTTCGGCGGCCGGATCTGGCCGCTGATGATGTTGCCCGTCCGCATGCCGAAACGGCGGATCTGGGAGGGGGAGATGTAAATATCGTCGGGGCAAGGGAGGTAGTTGTATTTCGGAGAACGGAGGAAGCCGAAGCCTTCGGGGAGGACCTCGAGCACGCCCTCGCCGAAGAGGAGGCCGTTCTGCTTGGCCTTTTCCTGGATGATCTTATAAATGATTTCCTGCTTTTTGAGGCCCATGACCTCCTTGATGCCTTCCTGGCGGGCGAATTTGAGGAGGTCGGCCATCGTGAATTCCTGCAGCTTGGAGAGGTAGATCTCCTCGCGCTTGACGCGTTCATACTTGTCGTTGGTGTCCGGTCCGCGGGGGCCGGGGGGGGCCGACGGATCGGTCGCCGATGCGGCGCCGTCCGGGCCCGGGGTCGGGATCGACGCGGGAGCGCCCGACGGTGCGGGGGCGGGCGGAAGCGCAGGCCGAGGCGCAGGCGCCTCGACCTTGACGGCCGCGGCGGGTGCGGGCATGCCCTCCGGAGGCTTGACGGCCGAAGCCGGCGCCGCAGGTTCAGCGGCGGAGGCCTTTGCCGGGGCGGCGTCGGCTTTCGCAGGAGCCCGGTGGGGCGTCGCGCTCTTGGGCGCGTTCTTTTCGTCGGCGGCCTTGGCTTCGGCGTCGGTCTCGCTGGGCTCGTCGACTTCCTTGGCTTTGCGCGGGGGCATGAATACTCTCCTCTAAACGGGTATAGGCTCAGAGCTTCCGGAGCTCATCGCAGATGTTGCGGATCTGGTCTTCGGTGCGGGACGCCGATCCAGTGTTGTCAATGACGTAGTCGGCCTTCTTCTTCTTGTACACCACGGGGAATTGAAAGCGTTCCCTTCTTTGGAGTTCTCCCGGTCCCCACCCCCTAGAGCGGACGCGCCGCGCGCGAAGGACGCGGGGCGCGGAGACGAAAACGACTTTGTCGCACAGGGCGGCCGCTCCCGTCTCGAAGAGCAGCGCCGCGTCGAGGACCACCCAGCCGCGGGCACGGGCGATTTGCCGGCGGATTTCCCGCAGAATCTCCGGGTGGACCCGGCGGTTCAGGCGCGCCACGGTCTTCCTCGATCGGAAGGCCAGGCGGGCCAGAGCCGCGCGATCCACGCGGCCGTCCCGGAGGATGCTCATGCCCCAATCGTGCACCAGTCCGGCGCGGACGGCGGGCAAGTCCAGGACGCGGTGCCCGATCGCGTCTGCGTCGATTCCCCGGGCGCCCTGTTTGATAAAGATCTCGGCAACCGTGCTTTTACCGCTGCCGACGCCCCCGGCCAGACCGACCACGAGGCGTTTCACTATCGTCGTATTCGGGATTGGTCGCTTGAGAGGTTCGAATCTTTGGGGGACGTTGACGACAACCGAAGTGTACTCGAGCGGCCTGGGGGAGTCAACTCCAATCTGAAATCGGACGCCCTCCCGAGGGGCCCCTCCCGTCCCTTCGAGACGTTCGAGAAGGGGGAGAAGTCACGCCAATCCCGCTCCCAAAAAGTTTTCGCGGAGGCTGAAGGGACCGGCCCCGACGGCCCGTCCTCTATGGAGACGCGGTCGTGACCTTGACTATTCCTTGACTGGGGAACGGGGTGGCCTAGAATGGGGCCCTACCCTATTCCAGACGGAGAGCCCGCTATGATGCGTCTCAGGCGACGTGACGAAGGAATCTCGATGGTCCTCGTCATCGTCTTGGTCGTCTTCACACTCATCATTACGGTGGGCGCGGCCATTTTCTGGACGAACTACAAGGACGCGGAGCGCCGCGCCGCCCTCATCCGCAGGGAGATCGAGCACCAGGACCTCGAAATCGGCGTCATTACCGCCCAGCTGGCGAAGGTCAACGAGGCCACCGGGCTTAAGACCGGCGAAGAGGGCCGCCTTTCGGCCGCCCAGGCGAACGAAGCGATGAAGAAGTGGCGCGAGGAGTACATCAGTACGGGCGCGCTTGAGAAGTATCCGCTGGTCCCGCCCCAGCAGGGCGACGGCCACATGAAGAAGGAAGATGCCGACCGTTTCACCCGCGCCCGGGACGAATCCTCCTATATGCGCACCCTTCAGGCCTTGATCAATCCCGCGATCTCACGCACCAATCACTACAAGAACCGGGTGGAGCAGCTGGCTCTGGACCTGGCCAGCGCCGAGGCCCAGAAGAAGAGCCGGGAGCAGGTCGCCCCCGAGATTCCCAAGCGCAAGGAAGAGACCATCGCCAACCTCCAGAAGGACATCGCGAAGCTCAACGAGGAGATTGCCAAGGAAAAGACCCAGTACAACGAGCGCAAGACGAAATTCAACGAGGACAAGACCAAGGCCGAGCAGGAATCCGCCGCCGAGGTCGAGAAGTACGCCGCGGACGAGATCAAGGTGAACAACGAGATCCGCGAGCTCAAGCGCCAGCTCGAAGAGCTGAAGGTCAAGGAAGTCATCAAGCACGAGATCAACTTCGTGCACGGAAAGATCATCAAGCCGGACGTGCCCAACAAGGTCGCCTTCATCAACATCGGATCCCGCGAGCGCGTCACCCCCGGCCTGAAGTTCCTGGTCGGCAACCGCGGCGTGCAGGGCAAGTTCGAGTACAAGGCGAAAGTCGAGGTCAAGAAGGCCTGGATGACCTACTGCGAAGTCGCCATCATCGAGATCCTGGACAAGGACAAGCCCGTGGTGGAAGGCGACGGGATCGTGAACCCCCTCTTCTCCAAGGACCGGCCCATCCTGGTCGCCTTCGTCGGCGAGGACCGCCCGCTGCACCTGCGGTATTCGGTGGACGAGGCCACCCGCCGCATTCGGGAAATCGGCAGCGAGGTCCGTAAGGATGTCTCGCTCGACGTCGACTACGTGATCTTCACCGAGGCCGGATCCCAGAAGACCCGCGAGAACTACGATCCGTTCAAGAAGGCGGTCTTCCTGGAAATCCCGATCGCCGATGCCTCGGAAATTTTCCGGTTCCTGGGGGATTAGGAGACGCCCATGGCCGAATTCGTCACCAAGGCAGAGAATAAACGCCGCCTGGCGATCATCATCATCTGCGCCATCGTGAACGTGGGAGCGCTCACGATTGGCGGTATCGGGATGAAGAAGGGCAGCGACATCGAGCACGGCCAGGAGAACAAGGGCAATATCCTCAATCTGAAGAAGGATCTCGCCGAGAAGCGCGACGCCCTGAAGGCTCTCCAGGACAATTACCTGACGTACGCGAAGGACATCGGCTGGCGCATCGAGTCCGTGGGCACCACCGACCGCTTCGCGACCTCACCCCTGCAGTCGGAGGTCCTCAAGAACTACCTGAGCGACCTGGTCAAGTACCGGCCCGACCAGCAGGCGAAGATGGGGAAGAGCGTCTTTGAGACCCTCGACATCGGCAAGGGGAAGTACAAGCGCTGGGACGAATCGGGCGCCGGGGAGAATCTGGTGCTGACCCGCGTCTTCGAGGAGCTCCTGGCGAAGGAGAACGAATACAAAACCAAGATCGAGGACCTGAAGACCTCGATCGAGCGCGAGCGCGCCGCCGAGGCCGCGGTGCTGAAGTCGACCGATACGAACAATGCCGAGAAGATGGGTCAGATCGACGGCAAGGCCGCGCCCAACGCGCCGGCCGCGGGCCTGATCGGCGAGGTGATCCGCCTTCACCAGGATCTCAACAAGACCCAGAAGAGCGACTCCGAGGACCTCGCCAAGACCGAGGAAGAGACCATCGCCAAGCAGACAGAGGCGACGACGGTCAAGAACGACAACGTGCGCAAGCGCGCGGCGTCGGCGGCGATCAAGGAGGACTTCAAGCGCCGCATCTACGTCATCCAGCACCATCGCGAGGAGGCCAAGGAACGCCGCGACCCCGACGGC
>DATGFI010000329.1:0-3085 GCA_035309205.1 Planctomycetota bacterium
GCGGATCCTCAGGGGTCCGCTCCGGCGCCGGGCTAAACAGCCAGGACAGCCAGGCCATCATCATGAACCTCCGTTCTCCCGTCCGCCGGGGCAGGATCGCGGGACAGCAATTCTCCAATCGCCGCAGCGAGCTCTTGGGCCCCGCAGGGGCTGATGGTCACTTGCCCGGGATCGGCGCCGGGAAGCTCCATCAGGAGACACCACGGGCCGTCCGCATCCAGGAACAGAATCCGCGTGCCGGGCGAAGCGAGGTTCCAGCGCCGGAGGCAATCCGCGCCCTCGAGATAGAGCGTACGGGCATCCAGAAGCAGCGCGCGCGGACGGCTCTCCGCGAGGAACTCCAAGGCCACGGACTCCACGGGGCAGGTCGCAAGCCGAAATTGCCCCTCTGAAAGCCGCGATACCAGCGGCTTCAGATCCCGAAAGTCCTGCTCCACCACGAGAATCACGGGCCGTTCATCCGCCACAATTGCTCTCCTGACCGCGGGTCGGGGGGGATTATGGGGGGGAACAACCGGCCCCCCTTCTCCCCCAGGGCGCCTCCTAGGAGGCAGATCGCGACCCTGGACAGGCTATCTACGACATCGGGGGCGGATTATTGCAGAGTTCAGGGTCGCCCGCTCAGGCGATGAGCTCCATGAACTCCCCCAGCTCCGCTTCGAAGTCCGCAGTGGTCCCGCAGATCTCCCGGAGCCGGCGACCGAGGATATCGCCGAAGGAACGGCTGAGCCGGTGCACGGCCAGGTGGGCCGCGGCTTCACTGAGCCGGGTCTGCACGCAAATCTGCCGATAGTCCATCCCCTTCAGCCGCATCCGGAGCGCGGCGATCTGAGCAGGCGCTCCGTCGAGCTCCAGGAGGCACTCGTCGAGCAGGCCGTGAGCCCAGGCGCGGCAGGCCAGTTTCTCCGGCGTTTCGCCGCCCTCGACCTCGATCCTGTACTCCTGTTCGCCGCCGGTGAAATCGATCGACAGGACCGGGATGCCGCCGCCTCGCTTCTGCCGGGTTTCCCGCCGCTTCCGGTCCGTCAGGAAATGGTCCAGGGCTGCCAGTAGGAAGGTGCGAAAGCGTCCTCGCGCGGGATTGGCCTTCTCGATGGCGCGCCGTTCGATCAGAGATACAATGAAGTCCTGCACGACGTCCTTGGCGGCTTCGTTGTCGAGCCCCTTGCGCCGAAGATAGAAATACAGCGGCTTCCAGTAGAGACGTACGAGCGGGTCCCAGTCGCCGCCCTTCCCAGCCGAGCGCACGAGAAACCACGACGTCTTCGTGAAGTGCTTGGATCCGCCCAGGATTTCGGTATCCGTACCCATAATGGGGAAGCGCCAGTCTATCACCGAACGCTCCCCAGAACAACCCGGCCTCTGAGCCTTTTCTGCACGGGCCTGGCGGAGAAGGAGGGGATCAGTTCGATCTACGAAGTTCAAAGGCTAGTACTTCCGGTCCTTCCATCGCAGGAAGGCCTCGATGAAGGGATCGATCCCCCCGTCGAGGACGGCCTGGATGTTGCCGGTCTGGTACCCCGTGCGCTCGTCCTTCACGAGCGTATAGGGCTGCAGGGTATAGGAGCGGTCCTGGCGAGAGAAAGAGATCTCGCCCTTCTCGCCGTACATCTTCGCCACCTCGGCATCGCGCTTCGACTCCTCCAGCTGGTGCAACTTCGAGGCGAGAGCTTTCATCGCCTGCTTGCGGTTCATGATCTGCGATCGCTGGCTCTGGCACTGGACGACCACTCCCGTAGGAAGGTGCGTGAGACGCACGGCGCTCTGGGTCTTGTTGACGTGCTGGCCGCCGGGCCCGCCGGCCGAATAGGTATCGACCCGCAAGTCCTCGTCCTTGATCTCGATGTCGATCTCCTCGTACTGAGGCACCACGTCGACCGACGCGAAGCTCGTCTGGCGGCGATGATTGGCATCAAACGGCGAAATCCGAATCAGCCGGTGAACCCCGGACTCGCTCTTCAGGTTGCCGAACGCATAGGGCCCCTTCACGTCCAGAACGACGCGGCGGATGCCGGCTTCCTCGGCGTCTTCGCGATCGACGACCTCCACCGAATACCCATTCTTGGCGAGCCAGCGCAGGTACATGCGCTCGAGGATCTGGGCCCAGTCCTGGGCGTCGATGCCTCCGTTGCCCGGATGGATGGAGACGAAGACGTCGCGGTTATCGTTGGGACCCGTAAAGAGCGCCTTCACCTCGACGCTTTCGACCTTTCGCGTGTAGTCGGGGATCTTGGCTTCGACCTCCTTCAGGTGTTCGGCGTCCCTGATCTCGTCGCACATCTCCACGAGACCAAGCTCGTCCTCGAGTTCCTGGTGGAGACTCTTGTAGGACTCGACGACGGCTTTCACGCCCTTGAGTTCGACGACCAGCTTCTGGGCGGCTTCCTGGTGGTTCCAGAAGTCGGCGGCGCCCATCAGGACTTCGATCTCCCTGAAGCGCTTCTCCTTGCGATCGACCTCAAAGAGAGTCCCGGAGGGAGGCCAGGCGGGCGAGTAAGGTGCGGAGCTGTCCGGCGACTTCGTTTTTCATGATCGTCCTAACCCTTTCGCAGATTCTCGACCAGGAGGAGGACCAGTAGGACGACGGTCACCCCTGCGGCGAGGATCGTGGGAATAGTAATGAAAGTCTCCTCCCCTGTCTCCCTCTTTTTCACGATCGACCGGCCCAGCGGCGGGGTCCCGCGCCGTGATCGGCCTTCCAGCAGCGGCCGGGCTGGCTCCTCCGGCGTGGCACGCGCCGGAGACGGGGGGCGAGTGAGGCGGCGAACGGCCTCGGGAAGGCGGTCGTCGGAAGCGACCCGGGCCAGAAGATCCCGCGACAGAGGAGTGTCCATCGCGAGCAGGAATTCGACCACGTCTCTCTGCTGCGGCTCGCTCAGGTCCGGCAAGCCCTTTATCAGGGATCGTAGGATCCCGGGAACCCCGGGATCCCCGGCCTCGAGCAGCACCCGGGTCGCGCCAAGACGGTGGTTCAGGGACGCTTTCCCGTCCACGGCGATCGAATGCAGTCCGGCCCGCCAACTCATGGCGTCGTTGAGCTGGAGCAGGGCCTCGGCCAGCTCGATGCGGCCCGCCGCGGAGGTCG
>DATGFI010000330.1:0-8547 GCA_035309205.1 Planctomycetota bacterium
CAGGGTCGAGCGTCTCCTGAACGTCCCGGCCGAGCAGGGCTCCTGTGGTCGATGGTGTTGGACCCGCAGGGACGCCCGCTCGCCCATCTCCAAGCGGATGGCCGGACCGACGCCGCGCCGCGCGGAACAGCCGCCCCTGCATCCTCAGCGGGAAGGAGGTCAGAAATTGACGCCGACGATGAGGCGAATGGAATACTTGGTATTGTCGCCGTCGGTGAACTCCAAGCCGTGCCCAAAGCCGACCTGCTCGAGGAGGGTGAGCGTCGCCCACCAGCTCCCTCCGGAGTAGTGGACGTTTGGACCGGCATAGTACGCGTGGGTATGGGCTCCTCCCAGACTCCGCTCGAAGCGTGAAATGTCATACGCCTCCACTCCAACGGCATAATTTGCGGAAATCCCGTAGGAGGCTCCCAGGGTGTTCGACAGTTCATGCTCCCACGTCCACTGAGGGCTCGACGCTGCATCCGGGGACCGGGCCAGGACGGCCTCCCAGATGAAGTTGTAGGCGAAGGTAAACGGGCCCACCGCCTTGGACAGGACGATCTTCGTTTCGATCTCGTACTCATCATGGGAGAGCTTCAGTTCTCCATAGAGCAGGCTGCCCACGGCATCCAGCGAAGGGTCCGTCACCTTGTACTTCCATTCGGTGGACATGCTGTCGAACCCGAAGTCATGAACGTCGCTTTCCCCGGGAACCTCGTGGTTGGCCTGGTAGTTGGCATTGAGGTAGATCGATCCGTTCAGCCGGTCCGTGACGCCGTACTCGATCTCCGTCCGCAGAAGCAGGGTGGTCCATCTGCCCGCCTCCTTGCCTTCCTGGAGCGTCGCCCACTGCTCCAGCTCCCAGCTTCCCTCCGGCAAGGTCTTCGCCTCATAGCTGTACGTGAAATTCCGGTCATCGGCCTGCGCCGACCGGAGCACCGAAAGCGCCACGCAGGCCCCCAGAAATCCTGACCCGAACGTTCTCATATTCCATCCTCGCAGGAAGAACCGGTTCAGCTTCCTGTGCCCGCCGAGCCCCCGGGGACGGGCGCCACCGTTGACACTTTGTATCAATGTCTCCATGCCCGGCCCTTCCCAGGTTGGGCCGAAAAAGGCAATTACTGAAACACGGTATCAGATATTTATAGGTTCTCCCCGGTCCCCGGGTCAATGATGAATCGATACGCTGTTTCAACTATTGGGGGCTTCGCCGTCCGGGTTCCGTCCGGCCCTCGGGCCGCCGGGCCTCCCGGGATGCCCGATCTCGAAGGGGATTCCCGGGTTGCGGCGTCCTGGCTGAGCCTCGCGGCAGGAGGTCCCAGGCCGGGAGAGCCGGCTCCTTCCCACCGAGGGGAGAGTTGGATATGCTCACACGGGGAGGAGGGGATCGCTGTGGACCGGTAGCGGCCCCGATTCCGCGTTCGCCGGATGAATCACCCTGATGATTAGAAGCTCGTTCTGGAATCGCCTTCCCCACTTGGCCGCCATCGTTCTTCTAGTGGCTTCCTGCGAGAAAAAGGAGCCCAACGTCGTCAAAGTAGCTCGCAATCTGGATTTCGCGGCCTACGGCGATTCCCGTCACGAGGTCGAGATCCACCGGCGCATCGCGCAGAGCATCGCCCGATCCGGAGCCCGATACGTCCTGGTGACCGGGGACCTGGTTGATTCTCCCGACGAGCCGGCCGCGTGGGGAGAGTTCCGGGAGATCACGAAGGACCTGCGCCAGCGCCCCTACTATTGCGCGCCCGGGGATCACGATCTCGGAGCGCAGAAGCTCTTCGAGAAGGAGTTGGGTCTGGACCGGCTCTACTTCGACAAGCTGGAAGGCGACTGCCACATCTTCGTCCTGAGCTCGGAGGGCTCCTTCAGCGAAGCCGACCAGCTCGACTGGCTCGAGAAGACCGCCTCCCGATCGACCGCCCGGCACCGCATCGCGGTCTTTCATCATCCTCCCTTCGGCATCCACGGACGCCGGACGAGTCAGGTTGAGGAGATTCGGCCGAAAATCCATCCGCTCCTGGTGAAGCTGAAGTTCTGCGCGGCGATCTGCGGCCATCAGCACTCGTTCTACACGACCCTTCGCGACGGAGTACGATACGTCATCACCGCCGGAGGAGGCGCGTCGCTCTATAACCTCGATCCCTCGCTCGGACAGGAGGGCGATCAGTACCGAAAATTCCACCACTTTGTAGGGTTCATGTTCGCCGGATCCGGGATCAACGCCCGCGTCTATGATCCCGACGGCATCGAAGACGAATCTCTCGCCTTCAAAGTCTGCGAGCATCCCTAGGACCGGCCCTCAATCGCCCCTGGCCAGCCGGTTCCTCCGGAGAAGCGTGTAGGCCGCTTGGGTGACCGACAGGAGCCGCCGCTCGATGACCTCGACGCTCGCGCCCGGGTCGGCCGCACCCGCCACGCGGTCGACGAGGCTGTGGAGCACGAAGCCGCCGTCTTCGACGCGAAGGACGAGACTTCCCTGGACGCAGAGTGCTCCTCGGTCCGGAGAATTGTCCGCGAAGAGCGAACTGCCCAGAGCCGCCTGGGGGCTGCTCCAGCCCGCCAGATCCGCGATCGTTGGCAGGATGTCGAGCTGACTCGCGATTCGCCGGTCGATGCCGGGAGGCCGGCCCGGGGCGATGACGAGTCCGGGAACATGATGGTGGGTCGAGGGATCCTCCCGACGGATTCCGTATCCGGGCCCCCCGATGTGATCCGCAGTCACGATAAAGATCGTCCGATCGTACCACCCCGCCTCCTTGGCGGCCTTGAAGAACTGGCCCAGGGCCCAGTCGGCATATTCCAGGCTGTTCAGATATCGGTTCTCCAATGTAGCGGAGGACCGCTTCGCCCAGCGTTCCTCCGGCCAGAAGAAAGGATGGTGGGTCGAACCCGTATAGAGAAAGGCGAGAAACGGTCGCTTCGCCGCCGAAAGTCGGCGGCCCGCTTCCCTGTACATCTCGTGATCCCAGCATGGGCCGCGGAGCAGATCGCGCGACGCGATCGGCGGGGCTGGGGGAATGTCCTCCGCGCCGAGGAAGTGGTCAAAGCCGGCGAGCGCGGCGATGGCATCGGTCCGGAAGGAGTCCCGCTCCGGCGACGTGATGAGCCAAGTCTCATAGGATTCCTTCCGGCCGAGGTGCCCAAGAGCCGTCAGCGAGCTCTGCTCGAGACCTCGGCCGAGGTAGGGGAGTCCCGGCAGGCTGGGAAAGCCGCACAGGGTCGCGCTCAATCCATCTATGCTCCGCTGGCCGCAGGCATAGAACCGGCTGAAGAGGACCCCTTCCCTGGAAGCGGCGTCGAAGTTCGGGGTGCAGCCCAGCGGGGGAAGGCCCAGCTCGCGGCGCTGCACGTCGGTCGCCGAGGCATCCCAGGATTCCAGGAGGATGACGACGATGTTGGGCTTTCCCGCGTCGCGCGCGGCTCTAGTGCGAAGGAGCGGGTACTCCGGATCGGGCACCTGCTCCCCGGCGGTGAGGATCGTGCCTTGCGCCTCGCGAAGCGCCTCCGGCCATGGATAGAAGGCGGTCCTGACGGCGTGCGCGTGGATCAAGCTGTGCAGGATGCAGTACGGACCGTTCAGGGTCAGGTTCGCCCCCTCCGCCGACGCGTTTTGGAACGCATTCACCACGCGCAGTCGCTTGCCCGAAAGCGTCCCGCGTTCTCCGAAATACATGAGAACGGCCAGCCCCAAGGCCGCGGCGACCTGCAAAGCGGGACGTCCCCACGGACGAGGTTCCCGTCGCAGGAGCCGACGCCAGATGAAAAACAGCGCCCCCAGAGCCGCCAGGAAGAGCAGGAGCGGAAAGAAGGTTTGGGCCGGAGCCGAGGTCGCCAGGACTTTCAGGACCTCTCCCGGCTCGGCCGCCTCGATTCCCGCGTGGCGGTGGACGCTGCCGTAATAGACGGCGTCCAGGGTCAGGACGAAAAGAAACGCTGCCAGGAGGCCGAAGCAGGCCCAGCCCCATCCCGCCCTCCAGCGGACTCCGGCCGTCCCCGTCACGGGGAGCATCGTGAGAAAGAGCGGGACGCCAATCACGGGGAAGATCGCCGATGCATCGAAGCGCAGGCCTTGGATGAAGGCCTTCGCAGTCTCGAAGGCCGAGAGGGACCCGAAGTCCGACGCGTGAAAGAGGAGGATCGCCAGCCGGGCGACCCCGAAGGCCACGATATGGAGGCCCGTCGCCGCGAGTGCAAACGTGAAGGGGCCCAGAACCTCAGAGACCCTGCGGGGCCAGCGGGGTGGGGGAAGGGGGTGGCTGAAAGCGTCCTCGTCCTTCACGACCCGGGGCATTCTAATGCCGCTCGAACCGGCAAGTCAATCGAGCCGCTAGAACGAAACCTGGACGCCCATCGTCGGTCCGAAGAACTTGAGATTGGACTGATTCGTGCTCTGAAAGAACCGGATCACGTGGATGCGAAGGCCCGCCGTGAAGGAGACCGAGCCGTTCATGCCCAGGACCGCGTCCGCCTCCGCCTTCCAGAAGTACTGGGAAGCGCGCTCGAATCCGCCCACTCCTAGAGCCCTCAGCTCCATTCCGCCTCCCACTTTCCAGGAAAGATCGAATCCCGCCATCCAGAACCCCGAATCGAACGCCCGCTGGGTCGTGAGAAGCGGACCTGCATCCACGGTCTTCACCCGACCGGAGAACGACCAAACTTGAGCGCCTGCGTGAGCGGTCACCTCAAGATCGTCTCCAGGATTGACAGTGAGCTGGTAGTCTCCCTCCAGCAGCAGGAAGTCCAGCTCCGACCTCACCCTGCGGCCGGCGTCAAAGGCGTCGCCGTGGTAGGTGAAGGATTCGTCGGCGGTGCCGCTGCCCGCGGCATCGATTTCAGCGACCCGGAGTCCCAATCCCTGGGATCCCGAGAGCCTCATTCGTCCCTCCAGAACCGGGGCAGCGTCGGGGTCGAGGAAGATATCGCTCCCGATATCCGCGTGTGTCGCGGTGAGCGGCTGGCTTCCGAGCGTGATGTTCAGCCAGCCCTTCGGGACCGCGTACCAGGCCTGGGCGCCGACTTGAACCTCGATCCCAGTGGGATGTTCGACCTGGGAGAGGAGCGACCCGGCGACGGCGAGCCAGAGCACGGTCATCCCCCCATTTTCGAAAGGGTAAGTGAACCCGTGGTGAGGTTCCCATGAGGTTTTGTTCACCGGGTCCCCGGAGGGCGCCAGAACCTGTGGGCTCCTTCGGACGACGCCCGCCGGGGATCCGCGGAACAACTTAGAATGGCCGGCGGGGAACCCATATTGCAAAATGTGAATTCACCCATAGAACTTCTTGCATCCGGGACCGATTCCGGATTCAATCCCGGGAGACGGTTAGGCGCGGCGACGGCGGGCAGAGGATCTTCCTCATGGGCGGCCAGCAACTCTGGTGCGACTTCTGCGGCTCAAAGATTTTCCCGCTCGATTTCCATCAGGGCCGCGCGGTCGTTGTCGCTCGGAAGAACTATTGCGCCGACTGCATGACGGCGACAATCCGTCGCGGCAAGGAGAGACGCGCGGCCGGGACCCCGCGGGTCGCTTCCCCCGCATCCTCTTCCCGGACCCCGGCGCCCGCGTCCAGAGTCCAAGCACCCCGGGTGACCCGGCGGCTGAAGATCGGGGAACACGGTTGCGGTCTGTTCGCCTCCGAAGAGGAACGGCGCGCCCAGCTGGGACCTTACATCCGCGAAGGCCTCGACAATGGCGAGAAGGTGCTCCTCTTCCTGAAGACTCCCACTCCCGAGAAGATTCTGGGGGATTTCCGCGGAGTCGGTCTTGAGGTCCAGTCCTATCTCCGAAGCGGCCAGCTCGAGATCATTCCGATTTCCAAGATCCTGGGACACTCGGACAAGTTCGTCCCTTCGGAGCTGGCGGCGCGGCTGCGCCAGGCCGCCGACCGGGCGATCGCAAGTGGCTACACTGGGCTCCGGATCGCCGGTGAAATGACATGGGCGCTGAGCAGTCTCTTCGACATCGATCGCCTGGTCGAATACGAAATGGAGCTCACCGTGCTCGCGGTGCAGGGCAAGTGCACCTCCCTTTGCCAGTACAACATCTACCGCTTCGAGGCGTCCTCGCTCCAGAAGATTCGGACCAGCCACCCGTTCGTCTTTGCCAAAGGCACGGCGGAAACCGTCCTGCGGGAGCTGGCGCCGACGCATTGACCTGGAGCCGGCGGCGGCCCGGGGGCGCCCGGGGAAATTCGCAGCCCTTCCTCTCCCCACCCCGTCCGACCCCCCGACTTCGAAATCCTGGCGGCAGCCCTGGGCGTCCCTTGTATTCCGGACCCGACCCCTCTCCCGCGGTGGCGGGGACGAAGAGGAATTCCGGCGGGAGTCGTCCCAGCGGCCGGGCGGCCACCAGCTCCCGCACGAATCGGGTTCCCGGGCCTCCGGGCGTCGTTTCAGGGATCCCGGCCACGGGAATGCGGCTCCGGGGTCGCCGGCTGAAGCGATGCCGGACTGATTCCTGGGAACGCCGGGGCGCGCGAGGTGTACCGTCCATCGGGCGGGATGTCCTAGGCCTCGAGCATGATGATGGGCGATGTCGAAACCCGGATCGGCGGGACGGCCGGTGAGTTCCCGACTACCCGCGGCTCCGTCCTCGCCTCGATGAAAGAGGGGGCCCGCCGATGGCTGAACGCCGGAAACCGCCTGATTTCGACTTCCAGGAAACGCAGGTACGCCGCAAGTCTGCCGCCCGCGACCGGGGAGGAGCGCGGCCGCGGCCATTACTTTGGGGATGGGGCCGCGGGGGTAGGGGGACTGGTCTCGTCCGGCTCCACCTCGTGCTCGATGTAGGAGTGGATAATCGAGTGGAAGCCGGCGGGCCAAACGGGGTGGACGCTATGCATGGTGTAGGCCATCAGCTTCCCGCTGGGTCGAGTCAGAATTGGATCGCGAAGCCCCGAGAACAGGGTAATCGCGAAGAAGGTAAGGACGAGACAGAGGAGATACCCCTTGAGCGCGCCCAGCAGCCCGCCCAGATGGCGATCCCAATTGTCCAGCTTCCACTTCTGAATCGCCTCGCGATAGTAGAACGCGGCGAGATAGATTCCCAGACTTACCAGGGTGTAAAGCACCGCTACGGCGATGAATCGGTTGAGGGGGGCCGATGAGCCGAAGAAGTGCGCCAGGGGAGCGGAGAGGGGGATCGCCACCCCGAACCCGGCGATGAGTGAAAAGATGCCCGCCAGCTGCCACGCGAGCCCTTTCCAGGCTCCGTGGATCAGCGCGAGGACAACAATCCCCACGACGGCGATATCGAAGAACATCGATCCCCGGAATTCGACGCTTGCGGGATTATAACACCCCGAGATCGATGGTGCGCCCAAAGTCCCGACGGACACCTCCACAGGTGAAGGCGAGCAGGAGGAATCCGCGCTTCGCAGCCCTAGCCCGGGGACCACGAATCCCCTGCTCCAGAGATCACGGATTCTGGATGGCCGCATCCATGGGCCGAGCGGGGGGAAGGCCGGGCCAGTCGAATGCTCCTCCCAGATTCTCCACGTCCACCCGAGGATCACCTTCCCCCGGTGTATCAGGATTGAGAGTCCGGCAAGGCCCTTCGGTCCCAAGCGGTCCAAGGGGGTCGCAACCAGCACCAGGCCCGCTCCAGAGGTCCCCCCTGCGGATCGACGGCGACGAGTGGATGCTCGGCGGCGGCCCGGCGATTTGACCCCGGGCCGGGGCTCGACCTGAAGGGAGGAAGGAAACGTGATCGTCATCGGCAAGGAAGATCCCGGCGCGACCGCATAACCCGAGGTATCTGAATGAAACCGGCCCTTTCTTTCATGCTCCTGCTCTTCGGAGCGTGCAGCGATTCGACCCGAGTTCCGGATGCTTCGTCGCCGGGCGTGGCGGCGCCGCAGGCGGTGACTGCGGTCGATATCAGTGACGACGGCCGATTCATCGGCGTGACGACGCTGGCATTCCGACAGGATCCCAACTTCTGGCTGCTCTCAAGCGACGGCGAGGTCCTCTTCGGGCGCCAGATCCCCCCCTGGGCTCCGTTCCAGGCGGCCGTCCTCGACGGAGGTTCGGCCTTCGGGGTCGGCCTGGCGTACTCGAGGGTTACCTCCCCGTACCCGACGATTTCCCTCTTCGCCGGAGAAAAGAGCGAAGAGTCGTCGCTCGAAGATTCCCTTGGAGAATGGGGCTGGCTCCGCTACGGCGGGGGAAACTGGCGCACCGGCTGGGCCGCCAGCTTGCTGGGCGACCAGCTCGCGCGGACGGGGAAGGCAGTCGTCACGGTCCGCGGCCACGACGGCGCCCTCAAGCTTCTCTCGACGGGGGTCACGGAGAAGTATTCGTCGAAATACGATCGTCCGTTTCGGATGTCCGTATCGGCGGACGGAAGCGCGCTGGCCAGCGGATACATCCTTCCCGAGCTCCATTCAATCCCACCGGAACTCCAGTCGATGCTGCGGATTCCGCCGGCTCTGGCGACCGTGTCGCGATTCGATACCGCGGCGGAACTCTGGAACATTGGGCCGTCGGACCCGCCCATGGCGATCCCGGAACTCCCCCGGCCCGGTCGCGAGTTTCCCGGGCTGGCTCCGACGTTTCGTCTGGAGCCTG
>DATGFI010000331.1:0-4698 GCA_035309205.1 Planctomycetota bacterium
GCAGCACCCGCTCGGCCACGCTGCCGAGAGCCCACCGGCTGAATCCGGTCCGTCCGTGAGTTCCCAGAGCGATCAGATCTGCCGCACGATTCTTGCAGAGGTCGAGAATCTCGGAGGCCGGTTCGCCTTCAACCGTCAGTCGCGTGACCTTCAGTCCGGCGTGGCGGAAACGATCGGCCGCCTTCTCGGTGACTTCGTCCTCCTCCGGTCGAATCGGCTCGGGTCTCAGGATGGGGAAGGAAGCCTCCATGCCTGGAAGCATGGCATCCGCCGGAACGTAGGGAGGCAGGACGTGGAGAACCATGACCTCGCTTCCATAGAGCTCCGCGACCTTCTCCGCCGATCCGATGACGGACATGGACGTCACGCTGCCGTCGACGGGCACCAAGATACGGCGGAACGGAAGCTCTGCGGGAACCATCGGCTCAAGATCGCCCTTTGAACCCCGGCGGAAGGACCGGACCATGAGCACAGGAACATCGCTGGACCGGGCGACTTTCTCTGCCACGCTTCCTATGGCCCAGCGCTCCATGCCGGAGCGTCCATGGGTCGAGATGGCGATCATGGTGGCGCCTTCAGTTTTCGCGGTTTCGAGGATGACGTCTGCGGGCCAGCCCTCAGCAAGTCGGGCATGGACCTTTGAAGCCTTTTGGCCGAAACGGAGAGCCATGGTGTGAAGGTATTGCTGGGCTTCCTCCCGCTCCTGGTGGCGGACATTGGTCCGCATGACCAGTCCGGCCGATTCCGGGATGTTGACGACGCGCAAGAGGAGGATTTCGGAGTCTTCGCGGTTCAGGATTCTCGCGATTTGAGGAAGGATGACTTCCGCCCGGGCGGAGCCGTCCAGCGGAACCAAAATGCGCTCAAACATGGTTGTCTCCTTCGTTCACTGGAATTGCCTGACGCAAGCAGGGGGCCAACGAAGAATTGTCCCGGGAGACCTCATTCAGGCAGGGGTCACGCGGGGAATCCCTCCTGGGCGGGGAAAAACCCGCGGTTCTGCGAGGGGCGTGGCCGTTCACCCGGGTGCCCTTTCGGAGGACCCGGTGGCACGGAGGTTGCTCTTTCCACGTCAGATCGATGCGAAAGAGCACCGAAGAGGAGATGACCACATGACCACTCGTCCCGTCGCCGAGGGCCCCTCCCAGACGGAGCTCCAGCACTTCAAAGAGGAACTTTGGACCCGTCGGGTAAGCCTCCTCGAGGCTGTTCGGTCGCTCGAGGACGAGGAGACGAGCTCAGGCGGAACGGTTTCGGGCCTGTCCATCCACTCCGCGGACCTGGGAACCGATCGGGCGTCGCATGACGTCAGTCTGGGATGCCGGGAGTCGGCCATCGACGAGATTCAGGAGATCGACGAGGCTCTTCGTCGGATCGATGAGGGAACGTTCGGGATCTGTGGTACGTGCGGATGCGGCATCAGCATGAAGAGGCTCAAGGCCATTCCGTACACCAACCTCTGCCTTCTCTGCAAGAAGGCTGAGGAAACTCGCTAACTCTGTCCAACCCCGATACTTAAAGAGGGAATCATGGATATCGCAACGACGATCAAGCAGCTGGTGGCCATCGTGGAATCCGAAGGCACAGTCCTGACCTTGACGCTCGATCTGGCCGGAACCGGGAGATTGCCGTCGGAGACCCGCGTGTTCCTGAAGAAGGAATTCGAAAGCAATCTGTCCTCCGATGCCCGCCCGGAAAAGATCCGGACCGCGCTCCATAAGATTTCGAGGCGCGTGATGACCTTCATCGAGTCTGGACTCGACCCGGGGTCCAAGGGTCTTTACCTGGTCGCGGGGCGTGACGCCTGGGTCCCGGTGGAACTGAAGGTTCCTCTGAAGAACTTCATCACCGTAGGGACCCATGCGTATCTACCTCCAATCCTGGCAACCGAGGCGCGCAATCCCCGCGCCTACTTGGTCGAGGTGAACGCGAACGAGGCGGTTCTTCACGAGCTTTACCTGGGGGACTCGGAGGTCGCGCGCACGATCGCCGGCGGACTTCGGAAGGAACCCCAGGAACGGGTCCGAAGCTCGCGCTCGAAGGATCATCTCTCCGCAGGTCCCGGAAGGGGCGGTTCTGCTCGCGACCGCGAGCAGCAGCGCCAGGAAGAGTCCGGACGCAGCCTCATTCACCGGGCGGCGGATGCCGTGAAAGAGCTTCATGTGGCGCATCCCGCGGAGGCGGTCTACCTGGCCGGGCCAGAGGATGCGTTCGGGGAATTCTCCTCGCGCCTGACACCGGAGCTGCGGGCTCGCGTGATGACTCTCGGAGCGCGCCGCGGCAACGATCTCCAGCGCGCGATGTGCGAGCTCCGGGCGCATGCCGCCGAGCGACTTGAGCGAGAAATGCAGGAGTTCCATGAGCGCCGGGCCCAGGGTCTCCAGGCCGCGCTCGGCCCAAGCGACGTCCTGGACCGCCTGTATTCCGGGCAGGTCGCGCGAGTCTACCTGGACGAATACGATCCAGTTCCCGGAGTCCACTGTACGGGCTGCGGCGCGCGAGAGCCGGGGCTTCGTCCGAGGTGTCCTTTCTGTTCCCTCGACGTCGTCCCGACGTCGATTTCGCAGGACATTGTCACGCACGGGCGAACTCATCCGCCCCTGGACCTCACGTTCGTGGGGCATACCGCCGAGTGGCTGCGCGACCTGGACGGCATGGCGGCCCTGCTGACGACCAAGGGAGCTCCCCGGCGGACGACTCCCGCGATCAAGTAGAAGGGAAGGAGGATGGTTCGGTGGAAGATCGCGGGGATCTCGGGCCCGGGAGCGATGCGCCCCTCGCTCCGAACGGATTGGCCCTGGTCCTGACCGGTGGCGGCGCCCGCGCCGCCTACCAGGTTGGGGTCCTTGCCGCGATCGCCGAACGTTCCAGCGGTGTCAATTTTCAGATTCTCACGGGCGCGTCGGCGGGGGCGATCAATGCTACCTACCTTGCCGCTCATCCCGGATCTCTCCTGGAGGCCGTTGGAGCATTGAAAGTCCACTGGTCGCGCCTGACCGCGGACATCATCTACGGATCTCGTGCTCCCACGGTCATGCGACTCCTCGCCCGATGGCTCGAAGGGCTCGCGGTGGGCAGGCGCCAGGATACAGCCGACGTGCGGGGGGTGTTTGACGTGCGGGGATTGAGGGCCTTTCTCGCGGAGGCAATTGATTTCGAAGGGATTCAGCGGAACATCCTTCAAGGTCACCTGCGAGCCGTCGGACTGACCGCCACTTCCTATACCTCCGGGGAAACCGTCACGTATGTTGAAGGAGGACAGGATGTCCCGGTCTGGCAGCGGTCGAATCGAATCGCCGTCCGCTCCCGACTCAGCCTGGATCATCTCATGGCCTCGTCGGCGATCCCGCTCATTTTCCCGGCCGTGCGACTCGGCGGAGAATATTACGGGGACGGAAGCGTGCGGCAGACCTTTCCTCTCTCTCCGGCGATTCATCTGGGAGCCCATCGGATCCTCGCGATCGGAACCCGTTCCAGTCCCCTGTCACGTCCGTCTGTCGTGATCCAGGAGCAGTATCCTTCGGCTGCCCATTCGCTGGGGCTGCTCCTGGACTCGGTCTTTATGGACCATCTGGATGCCGATGCCGAGGTTCTGGAGAGCATGAACAGGGTGCTGGCGGGTACTCCGGGGGACGCCGGGCCTTCAAGACCATTCAGACATGTCGACTTCCTCCTGTTCCGGCCCTCCCGGAATTTGGGGGAAATCGCGAGCGAATGTGCCGATGGCCTTCCCAGGCCGATCCGCTCAATCGCCCGTTCTTTAGGTGCGGAGGGCCGAGGCGGCGCGGAATTTCTGAGCTATCTTCTTTTCGATCCTGTCTTCACGTCGAGGCTCGTCGACCTGGGATTCTCGGATTGCCAGCGCGAGTGGAAGAGGGTGGAGCGGCTGCTCCACAGCCCGGTCGCGGTGGCGCAGGATCAGTGATCGGCCACTGGGAACCTGCGACGGGCTCCAGCAGGCAAGTGCGGGGAATCCTTCAGGGGTCGCGGCAAAATCCCGAGTCGGGAGAAACCCACGCATCGAGTGATAGTGATCGGGCTTGGCCCGACACTTGCTATTTCTTCTTTACGGATTCGCGGTCTACCGAGGATCTACGCGAGCGTGGAGGAAGCGATGAGGAGAAGGTTCGAGATGGATTCGCTTGACGGCCCTTCCGTCGTCGACCGCATCGCCCGGGCCTTGGCGGGGGATTATCTGAGGAAGTTCATCCTTCGCCTTCGTAAGGACGTGCTCCGGACTTTCCATCTGGCCTCCGCGCGCGCAGTGGCTTGCCTGGTGGCGGCCGCCCTCTTCATCACGGCGGTGGTGCTCCTCGTGAATGCGGGCCTTCTGGGCCTGGTCGCGATTCACGTTCCCCCGCCCGTCGCGTACCTGGGCATCGGCCTCCTGGCGCTCGGGGGAGGATGGCTCGTGATTCGAGCCGCTTGGGCGAAGCCGGACCCTGAGGATCCGGAGTAAGTAGAAGACGCTGTAGTTTTCTGAGTGGGGATCCCGAATTCTGGCGATCCCCGAAAGGAGGCGGTATGCAAAGGCACGCGAATGGTCGATCCGTGGGAGAAATGGCTTCGGAATTCCTGGAGAGCTCCCGGGAGTTCACGAAGGAGCACGCTTCCCACGCGAAGGGGTTCATTCGTGAGAAGCCGATTCTCTCGGCCCTAATGGGCTTGGGAGCCGGCCTCATGGTGGGACTGCTCTTT
>DATGFI010000332.1:0-4468 GCA_035309205.1 Planctomycetota bacterium
AGACGATCCTGACCTGGATGGAGCCCGGGCTCCGGGACTCGCCGGAGCGGATGACCTTCCGGGAGCTGAGCGATCTGAGGGCGTCCCTTGCGGTCAACCCGAAACAGACGACGTACCGCATCTACCGCAGCGCCGAGCCAATCAGCGCCTCGACCATCGGTAAGGCTGAGCTGGTCGATGAGATCGGCCCGCTGTCCGGATGGGACGGCGAGTACTCCGGAATTAGTCCGAACATGGGATGGATCGCCCCGCGGTACGTGGTCCGCGACGGCGGGAATCCCGTCCCGCCCGGCACGGCCGTCTACGCTCATAATCCCAGGACCGAAGGAAACGCCTACTATGCCGTCGGCCTGGCGGTCGACGGAGAGGAGGACCTATCCGTCTTCGATCGGGGCAATGCACTGCAGGAACCGATCGAAGAAAGGACAGGCCAGGGCGCGCCGGTTCTTCAGCGGATCGAGCACCCCGCCGAATTCAACTACGTCCAGAAGCCGACGTTGCATTTCTACGTCCGCTGGGAGAGTCCTCCCAACGCCAGCATGCCCTCCCGGCCCATAGCCTACCTGGTCGCGATCCCTCCCAAGATCGTGGAGCCGGCCCCGGTCGGGCTCCATCTCCACTGCTGGGGGGGGAACCTCGAGGGGGGCTACGGATGGTGGTACGACGCCGCCCAGGGCGCCATCCTCGTATCGACCAATGAAATCCCCTATGACTGGTGGACCGGCTATCACGAGAGCATGGGAACCTGGAAATGCTGGCGCGACGGGGTCGTGCGGGACTATACGCAGAGCCGAATCATCTCCTTCCTGGACTGGGTGGCCACCCAGTGGAAGATCGACCGAGCACGGGTCTTCACGGCGGGAAATTCGATGGGCGGCTCCGGCTCGCCGAGCGTGGCCCTCCGCCGCTCAGACCGGATCGCCTGGTGCGTGTCCTGGGTGGGGGTCCACCGCCCCGCCGACTCGCCGCAATTCACTTCGAGCTACGAGCGCGTCTATGGCGACACTGCATGGAAGCTTCCCTTCCAGGACCGGAAATCCACCGCCTTCGATTACTTCGACGACGTGGCCTACGTTCGGCGCGATCCCGGCCGAGATACTCCCCTAATCGTGTTCTCCAACGGGAAGAACGACGGCGCGATCGGCTGGGCCCAGGCCCGTGAGTTCTGGGCGGCCCTGCAGGAAACGCACCGGCCGCACGTCTTCCGTTGGGGACTCGGCGGCCACGCTCAGCGAGCCCTGCTCCCGGGGCCGGAACCGCAGGAACGCGAGCTGGGCGTCGACGTGCGTCTGGATCGCACTCTGCCGGCGTTCACGCGCTGCAGCCTGGACCAGGACCCTGGCGACGGCGACCCGAAAAACGGCGCGCAGGAGGGTCAGAGCAACCTCTACCTCATCTGGGACACTACCCCGGAGAAGATCGTCGATGACGTCGGCCGCTGGTCTCTGGAGCTCCGCCTGAGCCTGAATGCGCCTCGCCGGGTCTGCACTGTCGACGTGACACCCCGCCGCTGCTTTCAGTTCCGAACCCCCGCCGGAACGAAGGCGAAGTGGCGCAATCTGTCCTCGGAGGGCGAGGAGATTCAGGCCGGCATCGTGGCTGCCGATGCCTGGGGCTTGGTCACGATCCCCGGGGTGACGGTGACGACGAGCGGGAACCGGCTGTTCGTGGAAGGGGCCCGATGAGCCCGTCTGCGCCCTTGGCCGCTAGGAGGAAATCGATGAGAACCCTGATCCTGTCCGGCCTGCTGCTCGCAGGCTGTGCCGGCTGGCCGGAAGCCATGGCACCGGCGGGCGACGAGCTTTTCCGCGACGACTTTTCGAGGTTTCCCATCGGCATGCTGTCCGCGCCGATGGGCCAGCTGAATCCCGCGGTCCAGGAATACCACTGGCTCGCCCGTCGCGGCGTTCCCCTGGAGCCCTGGGAGAACAGCATCATCTATCTCGATCCGTGGACGGTGGGCGAGGAGGAGGGGAAACCCTACCTCGAAATGCATCTGAGCGCGGCGAACCGGTACCTGGAGTCGTCGCTGCTCGCCCCGTCCTTCGTGACCGGGGACCCCGAGTGGGCGGATTGCACCGTCGAGGCCCAGGTCCGTCCTCTCTCGTTCGACGAGTCGGCCGGGCTGGTGTTCCGCTACCTGACCAATCGGCACCAGTACATCCTCGTCCTCGAGAAGGGCAGGCGCCTGCGCCTGGCCGTTCGCGGCATGATCGAGAAATCCTTCTGCCGGGTGGACGTCCGCGACCTGGGAGTCGTCGACTTTCCCTATGACACGAGGACCTGGTACCGACTCCGCGTCGAAAATGAGGGGCCCAAAATCCGGGCCTACGTTGACGGGAAGCTCCTGATCTCGGCCGAAGACGGCGAGATCGCCAGCGGCAAGGTCGGCGTCATCGCGCAGAGTCCGGCCCGGTTCGCCGATTTCCGCGTCTCAAGCCCTCTCAAGGAGGAGATCGCCGCGAGAATCCGGAAACGCGTCGACGGGGAGAAGGCGCTCCAGGAACAGAACCCGAAGCCCAAACTGTGGAGAACCTTCGAGACCCCGAATTTCGGCGCCGGCCGGAACGTGCGCTTCGGGGACCTCGACGGAGACGGGGTGCCCGAGATGGTCATCGCCCAGGTCGTCTCGAAGGTGGATACGGGAAACTTCGTCGAGTGCAGCTGCCTGACGGCGGTGAAGCTGGACGGCACGGTGCTCTGGCAGATCGGGAAGCCCGATCCCCGCCACGGGCTCCTGACGAGCGACACGCCATTTCAAGTCCACGACCTCGACGGCGACGGGAAGTGCGAGGTGATCCTGGTCAAAGACTTCAAGCTGCAGATCCTGGACGGGATGACCGGCAAGGTGAAGCAGTGGATGTGGATGCCCGATGTCCCCGACGCCTACAAAGACAAGGAGCAGGTCGCCACCTTCGAGTTGAAGGAGCGGCCGCATGAATTGAACGCGGGCGACTCCATTTCCTTTTTCGACTTCAGCGGGAAGGGTCGGCGAACGGACATCCTGCTCAAGGATCGATACCGGTTCTTCTGGACCTTCGACAAGGACCTGCGGCCCCTGTGGAAGGGCAGCGGACGCCTTGGGCACTTTCCGTATCCCTACGATGCGGACGGGGATGGCAAGGACGAAGTCTACATCGGCTATGCCCGGTGGAGTCCGGACGGAAAGCAGCTCTGGTCGAATGACCGGACGCTGAATGATCACGCGGACGGGGTCGCGGTGGGTAATTTCAGCGGCGATCCGAAGGCCGAAGCGCGGGTCTACGCCGTCGGCAGCGACGAAGGATTCGTGATTCAGGACCTGCAGGGCAAGATCCTCAGGCACCAGCGGGTCGGTCACACGCAGAATATGACGATCGCGAAGCTGCGCCCCGATCTGCCCGGCCTGCAGATTGCAACGATCAACTTCTGGAAGAATCCGGGGATTCTGACGGTCTTCGACACTGAAGGGAACATCCTCACGCAGGCCGAGCCGCACCATTGCGGAAGCCTGATCCTGCCCGTGAACTGGCGCGGCGATGGCCAGGAGTTCCTGCTCCTGTCCGGGGACGTGAAGCAGGGAGGCATGCTGGACGGCCACCTCCGGCGCGCGGTCGTATTCCCCGATGACGGCCATCCGGACCTGGCGGCGATGGTTCTGAACGTGACGGGGGATGCTCGGGACGAGATCCTCCTCTGGGATCAGAACCGGGTGTGGATCTACACGCAGGATCGGCCTTCGGCCGGGGATCCGGTCTACGTGCCCCGGCGGAACCCCCTTTACAATGATTCAAACTACCGGGCGCAGGTATCCGTGCCCCCCGGATCTTGAGTACATGCAGGAATTGCTGGCGGTCGAGGCCTCCTCCGGGTAGGCTAGGAAGTTCCAACCTCCTCTCAAACTTGGAGACCATGGATGGCCGACAGCTCTGGAAAGCGATTTCGCGAAGCGAAGAAGCGTCAACAGCGGGAGCACAAGGCAGACCGCAAACGCCTTCGGAAGGAAGGGCTCCTTGGCAACGATAACAGCGGACTCTTCGCTCCAGGCGAACTCCATCGGGAAGTGATCTCGAGCAAGCCGCCGACTCCTCCGCCTCCGGCTCCCGACCCCTCTCCCAAGCCTCCGCAGCAGTAGATCTCGGCTCAGGCAGGCGGAACCGGGTTGCCGACGGGCGGGAGTTTCTTCTTGCGAACCTGGCCCTCGGTCTTTCGGCGGATGATGATTTCCTCGCGGTTGAGCACGGGATTGCTCGGATCGGTGAGATCCATCAGGAGGCCGCGAACGACGCTGTTGGAGTCCTTGAACCACACCACGACCTTCGGTCCCGAACCCGTGATCGCGATCACGTCGCCGTAGCCGAAGGGGATATCTACCGATCTTGCCATGGACTGTTCCTCCGGACCGCTCAATGCTACCCCACGTTCCTCCCTTTGACAAGCGACGGTCCCGGTGCTTCGATGGACGTGTGATCCACCGGGTCTGGAGCCT
>DATGFI010000333.1:0-4030 GCA_035309205.1 Planctomycetota bacterium
GAGATCCCCCGCGTCATAGTAACCTGCCGCGATCCCTTGGCCGGAAACGTGCTCCCTGCATGGGCACGTGACGTCAGCGTGTCTCGCATCGTGCGCCACCATACCGCCTGGAAGGCGGTTGCCCACTCCGCTGAAGCGATAGTCCTTCCGATGGACGCGTTTACATCGGGGACATCGCCAGCGCTCCTCCACGCGGCACCTCGCTTCCGAGGGGATGATATCACGGAAAACTGGGAGAAGGAGAATGAGGGGAAGCCTCTTGCCGGGAGTCGCACCCCTGAGCGTCCGGCGGCCGACGCCGGCGCGGGATATACTTGCATAAGACTATGGGCACATCAGAAGAACCGGATTTCATGGCGTATCTCAGAGATCGAGAGATTCTGAGCGCCGCTCAAATCCAGCGCTTAGAGCGCCATCGGGCGAACAAGAACGAGTCCATCGGACGGGCCCTCCAGGACCTCTCGTTCTTGGATGAAGCGACGTTCCTATCGAGCTGGGCGGCCATGATGGACTCGGCCGTTCTTTCCCCCGGAGACCTCTCTCCCGCGGAGGAGGCCCTCCCTCTTCTACCCGGCGGCACCTGCGTCCGATATGGAGTCCTGCCCCTTCGGAAAGCCGACGGGCGTCTGGTCGTAGCTTCAAGCGATCCCACGAACATCATCATCATGGACGAACTTCGCTTTCTAACCGGATTAGACATCCTTTGGATGCCCGCCAGTTCGAAGGATCTCAAGTCCGCGATCTTCATGGCCTACCCGGACGCGTCCGGTTCCGACACCACGTCCGACGTTGAAGACTCCCCGGTCATCAAGGAAGTCCAGAGGATCTTGGACGGAGCCCTGGAATCGGGCGCAAGTCACGTTCACTTGGAGCCTTCGGCCGATGCATTCACGGTCCTTTTCCGCATCGAGGGGACGCTTCGAGAGATTCGCCGCCTTCCGAAGTCCTTTCAGGCGGGGATCTCGGCGCGGCTTAAGATCCTCGGGGAGCTGGATATTGCCGAACGGAACCTTCCCCAGAGTGGGACAATTCGGCTCCGCGAAAGCGGCCGAAGCGCGGATTTCATCATCGCGACGCTACCTACCGCCTTCTATAGGGAGCGAATCACACTTTCGGTCATGGATCCTGCGCAACCGATTCCAGCCCCGGAGGGACTGGGGTTTACTCCGGAACTCTCTTCCCGCTTAGCGCAGATTTCCCGAACCCGGGATGGTCTTCTGGTTGTGAGCGGCCCTGGATCCAGTGGCCGGACAACCACGCTCTACAGCCTGGCCGTATCCATCGCGAAACTCGGGCGGAAAGTTCTTACGATTGAAGAGCGCGTCTACAGGCCCATGAAGGAGTTCACCCAAGTAGAACCCCGAGCGCACACGAGTTATCCGATCTCGATGGCGCTTCGCCATGCGCTCCATCAGGACTCGGAAGTTCTCTTCCTCGACCCCCTCGGCGATGCTGAAACCCTCGCGATGGCAATTTCCGCCTCGGCCCGAGCCCGCCTGGTCATCGCCAGCCTGCACGCCCGCTCCCTCGAGGGTGCCCTGGAGCGGCTGGGGTGGATGGCTCCTGACCCTTATCTCCTCGCAAGCGAACTCCGAGCCATTCTCTTTCAGCAGCTTCTTCGGACGCTCTGCCCCTCCTGCAAGGAGCCCGAGAAGATTTCGCGCGATCTCGCGACGAGATACGGTTTAGGGACCACGTCTCTTGCCAAACCCAAGGGCTGCCCGGCATGCCGGGGTCTTGGCTTTCGCGGCCGAGTCGCCGTGGGAGGGCTCCTGGAAGTCGACGGCGCTCTTCGGGACTGGCTGCACGCACAATCGACCGGAGAAGCCGCGAAGCGGCGGGAGATCCCCTCCGGAGCCGGAGCGCTGCGCCGGGCAGTCTTCAGCAAGGTGGAGACGGGCGCAACGTCGCTTGAGGAAGCCCTGGGGCAACTGGACCCCTTGGCCTGATCGCGAGCGACGCCCTTCCTTCCTAAGCCGGTACATTTCGGACAGCTCCAAGATCGGGCGTCGTCCCCGATCCGTCAGAGATCTCGGCCGAAGGGCAAGCATCGTGCGGTACTCCGGCGTCCTGCTACCCCTGGCGGCCTCCCGAAAGCAGCGCCCGCGCCGCTTCGTAGTCCCGGAACGTCGGGAGCGCGAAGGTCACCGATAATTCACCACCTCGACGGTGGAAGTCGCGGACTGCACGAATCATGTGGCCCGCGGCATCGGAGGGCTTCACGCGGCCTTCGCCCGTCCCCAGCATGGAGAACGCCACCGTGCGCGCGCCCTTCCCGGCCGAGAGTTTCAGCGCCTTCAGGACGCCGTCGTAGAGCCTCTCGGGGCGGGGACACCACGCGCCCTCCGGCGTGTTCTTGATGATCGAAATAATGTGGGCGATCCACCGGATGCCCCGCCCCTGGAGGCTGAAGGCGTCGGTCAGGACGACCTCGCCCACCTGACGGGTCGACGCCTTCAGCTCCCACTGCAACGCCGGAAGCAGCTGGGGGCCGGCTTCCCGGAGCACGGAGGCGGCTGCGCCGCCGCCCATCTCGCCGGTGTCCTTAGCCCCGTAGCCGATCACGTCGGCCGGAATCTCCTCGAGGAGCGCGCGCTCGAGAACAACCTCCCTCATGACGTCGCCCCCGATCCGTTCGTTGCGCGGTCTCCCCCGCGCCGGCATGCGAGAGTTCCCAATCCCACGGGGTCGGCTACATGCCCTTCAGCTTCTCCGCCTCGCGGTAGACACTCATGATGCCCCCGGTGATGTAGCCGTCTTCGTCCCGCCAACCGTCGTCGCTGATTCCGCAGGCGTCCTGCTGATCGCGGGCCTGCTTCAAGGACTTCAGGACAGTCCCCAGGTAGTCCGGGTCGTCAAGCGGCACGGCCGCGACGCATCGCTGGGCGATCCCCAGCCCCTCGCGGATCAACTTGCCTGGACTCGGCCGCTCGGTTCCCCAATTCTTGCGGAGCGCCTCTCCGCGAAAGCGGTCGATGGCCGCCAGGAGCGCCGCCCGCTGTGCGGCGGGATTGCTCCTCGGAGGTCCCTTCCCGTGCCCGAGGCAGCCGTCCCCGTCGTAGTGCCAGTACAGGATCTGCCGGGCGATGGCTCCAATGGATTTCTGCAGGGGGGTCAGCTTTGAAAGATCGCTGGAGTAAAGATCAAAACTGTTTTCCCGACCGGCTTCCTCGACCATCGTCCGCGCGAGGGTCTCGATCTTCGAAAGGTAATCCAGGGAAAGGTTGCGGGGGCGACCGCAACGCGCGCAGGTTTCGGTCGACAACTCCGTTCCACAGTTGACGCAGGCCGCACGGGGCTCTCGAGACGCCGGGTCCATCGGTCGCTCCTTTCGTGAGCTTGCTGCCAGTTCATTCGGCCCTTGGAAAAGGCGGTGCCGTGGATCCTGGGGCGCGTCCCCTGTGCGGGTGCGAACGCGAAAGCGCCCCCTCGTCCAGAGGGATTCACCGCCCTCTACCTGGCGTCGTCGATCAGACGCGCAAGCGTGTGAGAGGCGCCTCTGGATGCGAGGCCGGTCCTCAAGGCCAAAGACGCATGAACCATCTTCATAAATCTGGATTCCCGGAGGAATTCCCAGCGAACGTTCGAAGACGGGCAGCAGGCTTGGGCAAGCGAGCCCTCCCCGGGGAAGGGTCGCTCTGCGCCTGAGGCTCGGAAGAGCTGGTACTCTCTTCCTTGATCGGTCCCGTATCGCTTCTCTGGAGCGTCATGCTGCCCCGGTCGTTGGACCCCTCCTGCCGCCCTTCTGGGGGTGGATACTTCACGTTCCCCCAGGATCCGAAAAAGTATAGCACCCGCCCAAGCTTCGAGGGCGACCACTCTTCCCGATGACCGGGTCACTGCGTTCATCAATCCGCACAGAACGGTGTCCGGGCAGCCGGTTCTCCCGGTCCCCTTTGAGCATTCGGCGAGTTCCTACCCCGCCGATGGTTCCTTCTCCAGGTCCGCCACCCGAGGCCGGAAGAGACAGAGAAAGAAGATGAAGATCACGATAGTGGCGAGACCCTGCCCCACCTGAACCTGTTGCCAC
>DATGFI010000334.1:0-4454 GCA_035309205.1 Planctomycetota bacterium
TGTCCACTTCCTCCCGCGTGAAGACGGCGGAGCCCTCGACATCCCGCAGCTCGCCGTTAATCCGGTAGCGAGGCCTCATCCCCGCCTTGAGGTGCAGGTCGGAGGCGCCGGCCGCCTTCATCAGGTGCAGCATCCGGTCGACTTGGGCCATCGGCTACCTCTTCTTTCCTTCCTCATCGCCGAAGGGGTTGAGGAACTTGGTCTTGTCGGTGGACCGGTTCAGGGCCTCCTCGACCGAGATCTTCTTCAGCTTCACCAGCTCGATCAGCGAATCGTCCATGAGACGCATGCCCTGCTTCTTCCCGGTCTGCATCACCATCGGGATCTGCCAGGCGCGGTCCTCGCGGATCAGGTTCGAGATGGCCGAATTCACGACCATGACTTCGGTCGCCAGACTCCGCCCTTTGCCGTCGAGATTGGGCACGAGCATCTGGGAAATCACGCCGCGCAGGACGTTCGCCAGGAGCGTCCGGATGTGGTCGCGCTTCTGGGCCGGGAACTGGTCCAGCACGCGCATCACCGTCCGCGGGGCGCTCTGCGTGTGCAGCGTGCCGAAGATCAGATGGCCGGTTTCGGCGGCCGTGATCGCGGTGGAGACGGTCTCCGGATCTCGAAGCTCGCCGACGACGATGACGTCGGGATCCTCGCGCAGCGCCGCGCGCAGGGCCGTGGAGAACGACTTGCTGTGCTTGGGGATTTCGCGCTGAGAGATGAACGACTTGTCGCTCTTATGCACGACCTCGATCGGGTCCTCGATCGTGATCACGTGAAGCCGGTGATTCCTGTTGATCAGGTCCAGGAGGGCGCAAAGCGTAGTCGATTTTCCGGATCCAGCAGCTCCGGTCACCAGCACCATCCCGCGGCTGTAGTCGATGAACTGGCGCACGACCCCCGGAAGCCCCAGCCGGTCGAAGGGGATGACGTTCTCCGCGATGGTCCGGAAGATGCCCGCGATGCCCTTCAGGTGACGGAAGATGCTCGTGCGGAAGCGCCCGATCCCCTCGAGCTCGAGGCTGAAGTCGATGTATTTCTTCTCGTAGTACTCGTCGATCTGCTCCTTCTTGAGGAGCTGGAAGAGGAGCTTGCGGCTGTCCTCGAAGCCCGGAGGGTCCGCCGGAAGATCCAGCAGATTCCCGTGCAGCCGGATCATGGGCTTCAGCCCCGAGGTGATGTAGATGTCCGACGCCCCCAGTTCCCGGGAGACCTTGAGGAATTCCGTGCACGGCGCTCCCTGGAGGCGGCGCTGAAGCTCGGATTCCGGCCCCTTGCTTTGTCCGCTCCGGGTCAGCTCCAGCTTGCGCTTCTGGACGCTCAGGATGCTCTTCAGCGACTTGTCGTCGAGATAGCCCTGCTCGACGAGAAGTTCGCCCAGAAGCCTCGGGGGGTTCGTCTTCTTCTGCAGCTCGACGACCTTGTCGAGCTGTTCCTGGGTGATGAGGTTGAAATTGATGAGGATCTGACCGAATAGGTTCTGTTCCATTCTTTAGCCGCCTCTACCCCGGGGAGTCCCTTCCGCCGCTCCGCGCACACGTGAAGGCAGTTCCGCCGAATGAATAATAGCGCGTCGGAGTGCCCCCTTCAATGTTTTGAACGTTTTGTGACTACAGAACGGAACATTGCCCTTCAGCTGGCGGCGGCCGGTGCGGGGGCCGGGGATGCGCCTTTCCCCTTGAGCAAGTCCAGGCTCGAATCGCCCGTCAGGCTCACGCTGACCCGTTTCGACACGCCCTGCTGCTCCTGGGTGACGCCGTGCAGCGTATCGCAGACCGCCATGGTCCGCTTGTTGTGGGTGATGACGATGAACTGGGTGTCCGCCGCATATTCCTTCACGACGCCGGCGTAGCGCTCCACGTTCTTCTCGTCCAGCGCCGCATCCGCCTCGTCCAGCAGGCAGAACGGGCTGGGGTTCGCCTTGAACAGGGCCATGACCAGCGCGATCGCCGTCAGCGACCGCTCGCCGCCCGAGAGCAGCGAGATCGACGTCAACTCCTTGCCCGGCGGCCGAGCCATGATCTCCAGGCCGCGCTCGGACAGATCAATGTTCTCCCCCGCCTCCAGGATGATGTCCGCTTTGCCGCCACCGAAGATCTTCCGGAAGATCGTGCCGAACTGCTCCTTCACGAACTCGAAGGTCTTCTCGAACAGCTCGCGCGACTCCTTGTTCAGGTCGCGGATCAGCTCCTCGAGCTGGGCCTTCGACTTCGTCAGGTCCTCGGTCTGGGTCAGCATGTACTTCTCGCGCTCCTCCAGTTCGTTGAGCTGCTCGAGAGCCACCACGTTCACCGCACCGAAGCCCGAGATCTTGGCCCGCAGCTCGTCCACCTCCCGCGCCAGAGCCTCGGGATCGGGGATCTCCTCCGCGGGACCGTCCGCCGTCGCTCGCGCCAGGTCGATCTCGAGCTCCTCGCGGGCGCGCTGGGCCAGGTTCTCCGCCTTCACCCGGAGCCCTTCCTCCTCTATCTTCAGGCGGTTCAGATCGTCCTCACAGGGACTGAGCTCGCCGTCGACCTGCGCTTTCTCCTCGCGCGCCCGGTCGCATTCCGAGGCCAGGGCTTCGCGCGATTTGGCCGCCTCTTCGACCCCCGCGCGATCGACTTCCAGCTTGCCCGCCAGCTCAGCGCGCTCGGCCTCGTGGGCCGTCTTCTCTTCGAGCGCGGCGATATGACGGCCGGCGATTTCCCCGGCCAGCGCCGCCACGCGGTCCAGCGCCCTCAGGGCTTCGTCGCGATTGCCCTCGAGCATCACGCGCCGCTTCTCGACCGACAGGCGCTGCTCGGCCGCCTTGGCGCTCTCGACGCGGGCATGGGTCAGCGCGTTCTGAAGCTCGGCCTTGCCATTCTCGTACTTCTCGAGGGTCTCCGCCAGGTGCCGGATTTCCTCGGTCACGGAAGTCTTGAGCCAGGACAGCTGAGCCAGGAGCGTCTCGAGCGACGCCGCCCGATCGGACACCGCCAGGGATTGCCTTCCCATGGCCTCGAGCTCTCCGACGATCTGGGCGCGCTCGCCGTCCAGGAACTGTTCGCGTACCGCCAGCTGCTCGATCGCGGCCGAGGTCTCGCCCAGCTCCATGTTCCGGTCGTAGACGTCATGACGAAGCTTCTCGATCTTCTCCTCTCCCGCCTTGAGACGCTGCTCGACGGCGGCGTGGCGGGTCTCGCGTTCGGTGACCAGCTCCAGGTAGCGGCCGATCTCTTCCTCGAGCTTTCGCAGCTCGGCCTTCCGGGAGATCAATCCCTGCACGGCGCGGGCGCCGCCGGTGGTCAGCAGTCCGGGATGGTCGAAGTAATCCCCTTCCGGCGTGACGAGGGGCCATTCCGTCAGGCGCTCGGCGCGCACGAGCCGGGCGGTGTCGCGGTCCGCCACCACCAGGGTGTGCCCCAGCAGCGCCTCCAGCATCGGGCGGAAGCGCTCCGCGCACCGGACGAGGTTGCTGGCGCGTCCCAGCACGCCCTTGCTCAAGAGCTCGACGTCCGTGAAGTAGCCGTTGCGGCATTCGTCCAGCGCGATCACGATCGTGCGGCCGAGATTCCGCTCGCGGACGAAGGCCACGGCCTTCTCGGCGTTCTCCCCGGTGTCGCAGACCACCGCGCCCGCGCGGTCCCCAAGGGCGCCTTCGACGGAGGCCACGGACTCGGCCGGGACTTCAAGGAAGTCAGCGACCGTGCCCAGGACGCCTTCCATCTTCTCGCGGAGGAGCGTGCGGGCCCCGGCGTCGAGGCCCTCGAAGTGGGACTCCAGGTCGCGCAGGGTTTCCCGCCGCGCCACCCGGTGGTTCTTGCCCTCGCGAAGTTGGACGAGCTCGCGGTCGAGCACCGTCCTCTCCTCTCGGCGGTTGAGCTGCTCGACGTCCTCCGACTTCTTCTCGGCGATGAGCGCCGCGATCTCCTGTTCCAGAGCGGACTTGGTCTGGCGCGCCCCGCCGATCTTCGTGCGGAGCTCGACGAGCTCCGCCTCGAGCTTCACGTCCTGGGCCTTCATCGCCTCGACCCGGGCGGCGAGCTCTCCATGCTCTTTCATCAGGCGAGCCTGCTCGTTCCGGAACTGCGTTTCTTTGTGGGCGAATTCGACGGCCTCCGCCTTCTTGGCCTCGTGCTCCGAGGACGCGCGATTGCACTCGCGGGCGGCCTCGTCCAGGCGGCGGCGGACCTCGTCCTGTTCGGCGTTGCGGGCGCGGAGGGTCTCGTCCAGCTCGGCGAGCGTGGCGGACTCGAGATCCAGCTGGGCGGCGAGCTCCGCGGCCTTCGCCTCCAGAGCCTCCCGGTCCGCCTCGGCGCGTCCCCGCTCGGCCTCGAGCTCGCGGCAGCGGCTTTCCGCGGTCGTGATGGATTTTTCGAGGTAGGACGACTGCGACTCCAGGCCTGCCAGGGCCGCAGCCAGCTCGGCGTGCCTGCCGGCCTCGGCCTCGAGCCGCTTCTGGACCCCGTCGAGGGCGCGGAGCTTGGCCTCGAGCTGGG
>DATGFI010000335.1:0-2176 GCA_035309205.1 Planctomycetota bacterium
GCTCGATCCCACCGCGAAGACGTCGAAGGGGGGGACGGGCGCTGCGTTTTGGTCGTCGGTCGCCGGCTCGGGCACATCCTCGGTGAGGCGTCCGTACTGGGGCTCATCCGCCACCGGCTCGCCGCTGACGAGTTCCTCGGAATGAAAGCCGGCTTCGTAGGTTTCGGTCGACCCGCCGCCCCCTCCGCCGGCAGGACCGCCGAGGGAACCCCAGCCGCTCCCGCCGCTGGGGGAAGCACCAAAAACCGACCAGGCGGCTAGGGCGCCCACCATCCCGTGGAGGATCAGCGACAGAACCCAGCCATTGGCCTTGGCCACCATGCGATCCAGGAGAGTCATCGGTCGAGCAGGGGTTGCAATTCTGCTGCCAGCAGGAGTCTCGGACGGCTTGTCCAACTCTTTACAGTCCAGCATCTTAGCTCATACGCATCTCAGGCTCTGGTGGATCTGCCGGAGATTTAGCCTCGCGCTGATTATTCCTTATACAGAGCCGTCGATTCAACAGATTTCTGGATCCGGGTGAACCTTTCCTGCCTGCTCCCGTTCAAGTCCGTCACGATTGGAATTCTTTAAGGGGGCGGCCATGAGGAATCCGGAAGAACTGGAACTGGCGGACGTGGGGCCCGTGGTGTTGACCCCGGAGGGGGGCATCCTGTCGAACGCGCCGTGGTGGCTCGTGTCGGTGGGCATCCACCTGGTGCTCGTGCTCGGAGCGACGCTCGTGGTGGTCGAACGGATGATCGAGACGGAGGGATCGACGGTCGAAGTCGTCGTCCATCAGGCCTTGGCGGTCCCGCTGTTCGACAAGATCGAAGCGCCGATGGGCAGCGTGACTCGAAAGGGTCCCCTCCTGGAGAATCCGGACAGGAGCCCGGACAATCTGCCGGACGTCTTCGTTCCCGACGCGAAGTTCTCCGACCACTACGAGAGCGAGGACAACGACGACCATCACCAGATGAAGGGAGATTCGAAGGACTATCTGTCCTACAATCCCGGCGAGGCGGGAGGTCCCCGCGGACGCCAGCTCGGGAAGATCCCCGGGGTCTACGATACGATGGGCGTCGGCATCGGCGCCGGAGGCGGCGGCCGTTACGGCGGACCCTTCGGCGGCCGGGACCGGCTCAAGCCCCGTCCCCGCGGCGCGACCCGGGGCTCGGAAGACGCGGTCCTTTCCGCGCTCAAATGGCTCGCCCATCACCAGGGGCCCGACGGGGGCTGGGGCGCGGCCTCCTTCGTCGGCCAGTGCAGCGGCGGCCGCTGCGGCGGTGAAGGGGACTCCAGCTACGACGCCGGGGTCACCGGGCTGTCGATCCTGGCCTTCCTCGGGGCGGGCTTCTCGCCGCTCTCCAAAGACGAATTCCAGGATCCCCAGGATTCCCAGCGCATGCTTCGCTTCGGCGAGGTGGTCAAGCGCGGTCTGCAGTGGCTGATCGCCCACCAGGACCCCGAGGGGTGCATCGGCGATCGCGGCACCAAGTACATGTACAACCACGCCGTCGCCGCCTTGGCGCTCTCCGAAGCCTACGGGATGACCGCTTCGAACGCCATCCGCGACAATGCCCAGAAGGCGATCGACTTCCTGATCTCGGCCCAGAATCCCGGCAAGGCCTGGCGCTACAGCGCCAAGTCCGGGGACAACGACACTTCCGTCAGCGGCTGGGCGGTCATGGCGCTCAAGTCGGCGGAGCTCTCGGAACTGGCCTTCCCCCGGAATCTCGCCTTCGAAGGGGCGCTCAACTGGCTGAGCGAGGCGACCTCGGCCAAAGACGGATACTACCGGGTGGGCTATAACGCCCGCGACACCGGGAAGGTTTACGTCCCCGGTCACAACGAGCTGTGGGACGACCATCCGGCGCTCTCGGCGGTGTCGGTGATGTCCCGCATTTTCATCCAGAAGAACAAGAAGGAGCCGGCGCTCACCGCGGTCACGCTCCTCGGAGGCGATCTTCCCGAGTGGAAGCAGTACAAGGTGGACTTCTACTACTGGTACTACGCGTCGCTGGCGCTCTTCCAGTACGACGGTCCCGAAGGCCCGATGTGGGTGAAGTGGAACGAGCCGATGCTCAATGCGATCGTTCCGCATCAGAAGGGCCGGGCCGACGGCTGCAGGATCGGCTCGTGGGATCCTCAGGATGACCGCTGGGGGTTCGAAGGAGGCCGGGTGTACGCCGCGGCG
>DATGFI010000336.1:0-2325 GCA_035309205.1 Planctomycetota bacterium
CCGGCTACCTGCACTACTGGAGCCGGTCCCGGAAGAAGTACTGGAAGAAAGGCGAGGAATCCGGCCACGTCCAGAAGCTCGTCAGCCTCCACTACGACTGCGACAAGGACACCCTCCTGGCGCGGGTGATCCAGACGGGCCCCGCCTGCCACACCGGGAGCGCCACCTGCTGGACTCGGAAGCCCTGGCGCGTGCACCCGGCGATCGACGAGCTTCTTGCCGTCTTCGCCGAGCGGAAGCGCCGGCCCCGGAAGGGTTCCTATACCAACGAGCTCCTGGAGAATCCCGCGCGGCTCCGCGAGAAGCTGATCGAGGAAGTCTGCGAGCTCGAGATGGCGGTGCGGTCCAAGAAGAAGAAGGACATCGCCGAGGAGGGAGCCGACGTCCTTTATCACTACCTGCTCCTCTTGTTCAGCTCAGACGTTTCCTTCAGCGACGTCGCCCAGGTTCTTGAAAAGCGCCGGCGCTAGAGCTGATCATCCCTCGGGTCCGCTGCTTCCCGGGCGCCGGCCGATTTCGCCGATTTTTGGGGCTGTCGAGAAAGAAACGAACTCGTGAATCCGTAAGTCCAGCTGCTGGCGACCGACGCCGATTCCCGATCTGAATCGCACAAAGGTTCAATCCTTGCAAGACGATTCTGTGCGGCGGATAATCCGCTCATGAAATGGTAGTGCCGGCTCCTAGGTTGTGTTGCGACGAGAAACGCTCAAGGAACTGAGCTCAGAATCCAGCCCGGCTCCTTTCTTGACTAGGGATGCACATGATGCTTCTGACGGCCCTCTTCCTCGTCCTGGTCGGCACGATCCAGGATGCGCGGGAGTGGACGAGGAGAGGGATGGAAAAGGTCCTGAATCGGGACTTTACCGGCGCGAACGAGGACCTCAGCCGCGCCATCGAGATGGATCCGAAAGAGTGGCGGATCTATGGCCTCCGGGGGAAGGTTCGGAAGGAGTTGGGGGACCTGGACGGAGCCATCGCCGATTACACAAAGGTGATCGACCTCAATCCATCGCACCCCCTGGCCTATACCGGGCGGGCCGAGGCCAGGCAGGAGAAGAAGGACCTGGACGGCGCGATTCGGGATTACTCCGAGGCCGTACGCCTGGAGCCGCGAAACGCGGATCACTACCTGAGCCGGGGTGCGGTGAAGATCCTGAATTCCGACCCGGACGGAGCGGTCACCGATTTCAAGAAGGCGATCGAAATCAATCCGAAGGAGCCCCTCGCCCACCATAACCTGGGGACCGCCTATCTTGAGAAGAGGGACTTCGAGCCGGCGCTCGCGGCCTTTTCGAAAGCTATCGAGCTTGATCCCCGCGAGCCCTCCGCCTACCACATGCGAGCCATGGCGCAGTACAAGAAAGGCGATTACGCCGCCGCCCTGAAGGATGCTGATCGGGCCATCCAGCTCGACGCAGGGGATCCGGACTTCTATTACATGCGGGCCTGCTGCCTGATGGCGAAAGACAGCCCCAAGGAAGCGAAGGCCGCCTTCGACCGGGCCCTTAAGGCAGCCGATGCGAGCTGGACCTACCGCCGCAGGGCGGAGAGCCTGGTCTCGGTCCTCCCCGAGCTCACGGGGGGATCGTCGACCGTGCCCTTCCGACGCAGGGTTCTCGAGAAGGGGCGCGAGCTGCTCTCAAAGGGCGAGACGGACAAGGGCATCGAGGTTCTCGAAGAGGCCGTCCGTCTGGATGTCCGGTCCCCGGAGCCCTATGAGGTCCTGGCGGGGGCCTACCTCAAGAGGAACGACCAGAATCGGGGGGATAACGCGAGGGCGCTAAAGCTGGTCTGGGACGTCATCGAGTTTGGGAAGGGGCTTTCTCCACAGATGCAGCGGCACCTGACCCTCGTCTCATCGCCGGTCCTCTTGAGCCTCCGGTGGCTCGCGCACCACCAGATGGCCGACGGCCGCTTTAGCGGTGAATCGGTCGTCGAGGCCTGCCGGAAGGACGGGACGCCCCAGTGTGACGGAAAAGGCACGCCCGGAGCCGATCTTCGGGCCACGAGTCTTGCGGTTCTCGCCTTTCAGGGCGCCGCCTATAGCTTTCTCAACACCGACAACTACGACACGAAGCCCCTTGGGGAGACGGTCAAGAAGGCGCTTCAGTGGATGCTGGCTCACCAGAACGCCGATGGAAGTCTCGGAGATCCCTCCTCCGCGCGCTTTCTTGAGGATCACGCGATCGCAACCCTGGCGTTTAGCGAGGCATACGGTTTGCCGGCTTCTTACGAGCCCTGGAGGATGCCGGCCACGCAGTTCCTGAAGGGTCCCACGCAAAAGGCGGTCGATTTCCTCGTGGCGAGCCAGGCTCCGCAAAAGGG
>DATGFI010000337.1:0-2234 GCA_035309205.1 Planctomycetota bacterium
AGCCTCCCCCTGCGCGCACGGAGCGATTTCTGAGGCGATCGCCCGGAGACCTCGCCGGCCTCGACTGAATGACGTTTCGTCGATTCGAGCGCCTTCGGATTCCGCGAGATCCCCGAAGCTCACAGGCACAACCGAAGCATCGCCGCGCGGCGGCGCCAGACCGCATCCACCCACGGACCGCGGAGCTGCGCGAGACATGGAGCTCACCGCCGGAAAGGCCGAAGACCATCTCCCATCTCCTGAAGGGACGAAGCCCGGTTCATCCCAGAAGATCCGGTTTCCAGATCAGTACGAGGGAACTCAGATTGATCCCGGCGTGCAGGATCATGCCGGGAAGGATCGATCCGGAGCGCTCCGTGGTCCAGGCCAGAACCGTCCCCACTGCAATGAGCTGAATCGCGTGCGGGAGGTCGAGGTGGGCCATCGAGAAGAGACAGGCGGAGACCATGGCGGAGAGAGGGAAGCCCAGCCGCCGGCGGAGGCCCCGGAAGCTTACTCCCCGGAAGACGATCTCTTCGGAGAATGGAGCAACCAGCACGACGGCGGCGATGGCGAGCATCCGGAGGCCCAGGCCGGGAGAGTTCGACAGCGCTTGCGCAACGGCCTGGGGAGGCGGACCTTGTCCTCCCGTCAAGATCGAGTAGAGCGCATCCGCGAGTGTCAGGGCCGCGAAGGAGAGGGCCCCGCCGATGATCGGGAGGAGCGTCAGGTCCCGCTTCCGACGCGGCACCGTGAGTCCGAGGCGAACGAACCTGTTGCCGGGTTCCCCGGCGACGAAAAGGCACGCGACTCCAACCGTCGCGAGATCCGCCGCCATCGCCCAGGTGAGAGCCCCCGCGAGCGTCGGACGAACCCCCGGAATCGGGATGCCAAGGGGAATCAGCTGGAAGAGAATCATGAGGATCGGCAGAAGGAGGATCCAGTAGCTCTTCCAATTGGGCGCATCCGGAGGGAGGACCACCCGCCGAATCACGCGTGAAGAATGCCGCGCCAGCGTCATGGACGACTCTTACGGCTGACCTACCTGCTTGAAGGAAAGGCGACGGGTGTCGTTACGCCGTAACAGGATCGACGGCAGGGTCGGGATCTCGAGGTGACGCGCAGGCCCAGTTCGGGACTGGCGAGGGCCCCCCGGCGATCTCCGCGCTTCCTGAGCCGGCCGATGAGCGTCGCCTCTTTCGGGGGAGCGAACCATTCGAACTCCTAGGCAACAGGTTCACTGAAGCGCGAGTCCCAGTCGTCCACCTGGGAGTCGCGCCGGCTATAGGGCTCGGGGCGAGCCCGCATCCTTTTTCCCGTATCAAGCAGCGTCATCGCGGATCTGGAGTAGCACGGGGCATAACGCATGGGAAGCGGCTTTTCGACGGACGCGACCCTGCCGGTCCGGGGGGAGTCCCTCCCCCGGGAGTTTGATGGAATCGTGACCCTGAACCCGATAGCGGGACGGGAAGAGGTAAAATACAGGTGTTGGAGCCGTATTGCCGGTGCCTTGTGCATGCGAACGGCTCACCCAACGAATCTTCCCACCCAGCGATTCTCCACGCGAATCGCGCTTTATCGTGCCCGCTCGTCGGGTCATCTCAACCTGAGGTGCTGTATGCCGATCACCCGACTAAGTTCCCCGGCCCCCAAAGTCCCCGGGGACCCCAAAAAGCCCCTGGTGCTGTGCGTCGATGATGACGGGGCCGTCCTCGCCTCGCTCCGGCGACTCTTTCGGGGAGAGCCTTACGACGTGATCACGACGGCGAGTGCAGCACAGGCCCTGGCCTGCCTGCGCCGTCACCCGGTTTCGGTGATCATCTCGGACGAACGGATGCCCGGGACCAGCGGCTCGGAGCTTCTGGCCGAAGTTCGCGAACGATGGCCCTGGATCGGCCGGATCATCCTGACCTCCTTTCCGGGGCATGAGGTGATGATTCGCGGGCTCCAGGCCGGAGTCGACTTCCTGCTCTACAAACCTTGGGATGAGGAGTCGCTCAAGCGCACGATCGAGCGGCTGATCCAGGAGGTGGAGCGGACGCGCAGTCTCCTGGATGCCGGAAGCGCCAAGGGCGCGGATCGAGCCGCAGAAGGGGAGGAAGCCAGCTCGACCCAGCCCCTGAGGGAACGGCACGTGGTGGTCGCGGTCGACGACGATCCCCAGGTGCTCCTGGCACTCCGGCGGGCGCTTCGCCGCGAACCCTACCAGGTCCTTACCACGAATCTTCCCGAGGAGGCCATCCGCTGGATCGAGT
>DATGFI010000338.1:0-4181 GCA_035309205.1 Planctomycetota bacterium
ATGAAATTCATCATCTTAGTCTTCGTCTTGCTCGTCGACACCCTCTGCGGCTGTACCCTCGTCGTGCAGGGGACGCATCAGCCCGTCACCTTCACGTCCGAGCCCGCCGGTGCCAGCTTCACGGTCGCCGGCCAGACCGCCACCACCCCCGCTACTCTTGATCTGCCCAAGGACGATTACCAGATCTCGTTCAGTTATCCCGGCTACGAGGACGCTTCCGTCGACCTCAAACGCAAGATCAGCAACTGGTTCATCGGCTCCGTTGCCATGGGCGTCATCGCCTCCACGATCGACCTCGCCACCGGCGCATGGAAGGAATTCGAAACCACCGACATCCGAGTGAATCTCCAGGCCCTCCCGGATACTGTCATCGAGATCCCCGTCACCCTCACCTCCGATCCTCCCGGCGCGGACATCGTGATCGGCAACCGCAGTTATGGAGCCACACCCCGCGAACTCCGGCTCTCGTGGCAGCCCAAGGAAACCGAGAAGGAAGTCATTCTCCGGCTCACCGGCTATGGTCAGAAGTCTGCCGCGCTGCTCCGCTCGGAGAAGTCCTTGAACGCCTCTCTGGAGGCCCTCCCCGTACCCGTAACCGTCCGCTTCGGGTCGAAGCCCGACGGTGCCGAAGTGCGGATCGACGGCCGCCCCCAGGGGCGGACCCCGATCCCCGTCGAGCTGACCTGGAAGGCCGGGGACAAGCCCCGCAGCGCTGAATGGACTCTCGAGGGATACCAACCCGAGAAGCGCGACGTGACGAAGGAAAGCCTGGAGCTGATTGTCGAACTTCGGGAAGTTGTTGAGGAGATCGTCCTCCCGCTCAAGATCGAACCTGCCGGCTCCAAGATCGTCGTCGACGGCGTGGCTCTGCCAGACGGGACGAAACAGGTCAAGCTGCCCTGGTCGCTGTCGAAGACGAAGCATACGGTCCTCCTCTCTCAGCCGGGCTATACGAGCAAGACGGTTGAGATTCGGCGGACCGCGGCCGCCGCCCCGCTGGAGGTCCGTCTGGCGCCCGCGCTTCCGGGAAATCCCTGAGCCCCCATTGATTTTCGCAGCAAACCGGGTATTCTCTCCCTCCCATGTTCCGCGACGAAGCCAAGCTCAAGATCAAGGCCGGCGACGGCGGCAACGGCTGCGTCTCATTCCGCCGCGAAGCCCTCGTTCCCCGCGGCGGGCCTGACGGCGGCGACGGCGGGAAGGGTGGCGACGTCGTCCTGGTCGCCGACGGAAACTACAATACCCTCAACCACCTGATCCACCGCCCGCGGTTCGTCGCTCCTTCCGGCGGCCACGGCGGCGGCCAGAAGTGCAGCGGCAAGATGGGGCGGGACCTCGTCGTGCTGGTGCCGGTCGGGACCCTGGTGCGCGACCTCGACAAGAACGTGCTGCTCAAGGACCTCGCCCACGACGGCGATCGCCTCGTCATCTGCAAAGGCGGCCGAGGGGGCCGCGGCAACCAGCATTTCGCCACATCGACCAATCAGGCGCCGCGCAAGGCGATTCCGGGCGGGATCGGGGAGTCGCGGAACGTCCGGCTGGAGCTGAAGATGATCGCCGACGTCGGCCTGGTCGGACTGCCGAACGCAGGAAAGTCGACCTTGATTTCGCGGCTTTCTTCGGCGCGGCCGAAGGTCGCCGACTATCCGTTTACCACGCTCGTGCCCAATCTGGGGATCATCCGGGGCAAAGACTATCGCGACATCGTCGTGGCCGACCTGCCCGGGATCATCGAGGGGGCCCACGAAGGGAAGGGGTTGGGCGACCGCTTCCTGAAGCACGTCGAGCGCACGCGTCTCATCGTCCACCTGGTCGACGTCTCGCCCGAGGCGCTCAAGCCGCCGCTGGAGGCGTATCGGACGATCCGCAAGGAACTCGAAAGCTACAGTCCGGTGCTGGCGGCCAAGCCGGAGATCGTGGTGGCGACGAAGATCGACGCGACGGGCTCGAAGAAGAACGCGACGTCGTTCAAGAAGAAGGTGAAGAATGTCCTGGAGATCTCTTCGGTCACCGGGACCGGCCTCAAAGATCTGGTACGGGAGCTTTTCCGCGCTACCGCCCCCGGAGATGAGGTAGAATAAGCGGCAGCCACCAACCGGCAGCCGAGGGAAGTCTGGGTTTTTCCGCGGGCCAGCCGCTTCGGGCGGCCGATCAAATTAGGGGGTTGGCCTCATGGAACTCGCAAGCATCTTTGCGGCGATGGTCAAAGAGGACGCCTCCGACCTCTTCCTCAAGGTCGGAGTTCCGCCGGCCATGCGCGTGGTCGGTCGCGTCGTTTCCATGGGCGGCAACCCGCTGACCGAAGAGAACATGCTGGAGATGTTCAACGAGGTCTGCGACGACTTCGCGAAGAAGAAGTTCGCCGAAAAGGGCGAAGTCGACGTGTCCTACGAAATCTACGGGGTCGGCCGCTTCCGCGCCAACATCTTCCGCCAGCGCGGGTACATCGGCATGGTGTTCCGGCACATCCACTCGAAGATTCCCACGATGGAAGAGCTGAGTCTGCCGGCCGAGCAGCTTCGCCGCCTGGCCCTCATGCCCCGCGGCCTGGTGCTGGTCACCGGCACCGCCGGCTCGGGGAAATCGACGACCATCGCGTCCATGATCAACTACATCAACGAGACCGAGGAGCGGCACATTATCTCGGTCGAGGACCCGATCGAGTTCACTTTCACGGACGTGAAGTGCGTTATCGACCAGCGCGAAGTCGGGCAGGACACCGATTCGTTCGTGACGGCGCTCAAGCACGCCGTCCGCCAGTCGCCCGACGTGATCTTCATCGGTGAAATGCGCGACATCGAGACGATGGAAGCGGCGATCAACGCGGCCGAAACCGGTCACCTGGTCTTCTCGACCCTGCACTCGCTGAACGCGATGCAGACGGTCGACCGCATCATCAACTTCTTCCCGCCCCACCACCATCCGTTCCTGCAGATGCAGCTGGCTCAGCTGCTGGAAGGCGTCATCTCCCAGCGCCTGCTGCCGACGAAGGACGGGACCGCCCGGATGCCGTCGATCGAGCTCATGTGCTCGACTCCGACCGTCCAGGAACTTCTGCTGCACGGGAAAACCCGGGAGCTGTACAAGGCGTTGAAAGAAGGAAGTTATTACGGCTGCATGACGTTTAACCAGTCGCTCAAGTCGCTGCTGGAGCGCGACCTGATCACGCTGGAGGACGCACTGTCCGCCGCGGACAGCCCGGACGAGCTGAAGCTGGAGCTCCGGGGCATCAGCAAGGATGCCCAGCGCCACTTCAACCAGGGCGGCGGCGGACGGCGCTAGCCTGCCGGGGAAGCCCCCCGGCGGGGGACTTTGTCGGAGGCGGATGTGATCGACGCGAAGCTGCTCAACCGGGTGCTCTGGGGACTGAACGTGGTCCTCGTGGCGGGCATCCTCGTCTTCTCTTTCCAGTATCTGCTCCGTGCTTCGGACAACACCCTGCTCAAGGACCTCAAGCAGGACGATGACGGCCCGCGCGGCCCTGCCAAGCCCCGGGACGAGGGCGACGGCGCGCTGAAGACCCTGACGAATCCGATCGAGAAGTCTACCGGCCCGGGGAAGCCGATCATCGACCTTCCGTTCAAGGCCGACCTGAAGGGGACTCTGCCCAGCGAGAAGGAACCCAAACGCGGTGTGGCGTTCATCAAGTCTCGCGCCCGGAACGTCGAACTCGTCGCGTACGTCGACGAAGAGCTGCTCCAGGACGGGAAGCCGTACGAAGAGTACCGGGGCTGGACGCTCGCGTCGGTCACCCGTGACCGGGCGATCTTTGTGAGCAAGAAAGGCGAGAAAGTCGAGCTGACGATCGACCTGTCCATGAGCGTCGCGCCCAGCGGTCCCGCCTCGGGCCCAACGCCCCCCGGAGTCGGGACGCGCGGCTCGCGGATCGGCGCGGCCTACACCAGCGAGTCCTACAAGAGCCGGCTGCTCGCGTCAGCCGACACCCGGCAGGTCTGGGGCCTGGACCAGGACGAGATTGATTGGGCGGGCCAGAACGCGGACCAGATTCTCGACCGCGACTTCCAGGTGTCTCCGTATGCCGGCGGCGGTCTGAGACTGGAGGGCGTCACGGCCGGTTCGATCGGCGCCGCCCGCGGCCTGCTCGCCGGCGACGTACTCCGCGAGGTCAATGGTCAGGCCCTGAACAACATCTCCGACATCCGAACGCTCATGAACAATCC
>DATGFI010000339.1:0-8632 GCA_035309205.1 Planctomycetota bacterium
ACGGACAGTGCAAAGATGAGCGCCTCGCTCCAGGGATGGGGGGAATCCCTCTTGGTAAGGCCCACGATCAGGAAGACCGCAGTGACCATGACGACCATGAATCGGATCATGAGCCAGGTAAAGGCATTGATCCCCTTGTCGAAGCTCGTCTGGACCCTCTGGCGGGAAAGCTTCTCGGAGATTGCGCCGAAGTACGTGCGTTCACCCGTGGTGACCACGAGCGCCCGTGCGGTTCCCGAGAGCACGGTGCTTCCCTGGAAGGCGGCATTGGGAAGGTCGAGCGCCGCCTTGCCGGCGATGTCGTAGCCCTTGGCATGTTTTTCCACCGGCATCGCTTCGCCCGTGAGCGCCGACTGGCTGACGTAGAAGTCCTTGGAGACGAACAGGCGAAGGTCGGCGGGGATGATCGAGCCGGCGGCCAGGACCACGATGTCCCCGGGAACCAGCTCCCGCATGGGGAGCTCGATCTCCTTCCCGGAGCGGACCGCGGTACAGGTCGTCTTGATCATCGCCCGGAGCTTCTCGGCGGCCTTGTTGGAGCGCATCTCCTGGAAATAGGCGAGGAAGACCGACAGCACGATCATCGCCCCCACGACCGTGGTGGCCCGGATGTCGCCGAGCAGGTAGGAGACGATCGCGATCGCCAGGAGTTGAAGGACGAGAGGATTCTTGAAGCGCTCGAAGATCTCGCCCAGGAACCCCAGCCGCTTCTCCCGAACGGCTTCGTTCGGGCCGTACCGGGCGAGGCGTTCCTCGACCTGGGGAGCTTCCAGCCCTTTCTCCGAGCCCCCGAGTTTCGCCAGGGCCGCATCGGGACTCATCGGGCCGAGCTCCAGCAGCGCCCGCTCGCTCTCCGTCGAGCGCTGGTCGGTCGTTCCATTTCGCTCCGGGAAGAAGAACCTTCCCAGAATCGGGACCTGATCGAACCTCATGAAGGGGATCCTAGATCGAGTTTCGGAAGCTTATTATACCCCATGGGGATCGCCCAACGATTTGCACCCATCGAAGGGACTCTTCACCCTTGGACGTCTGGCCGCGATCCGTCGGAGTCCGCTCCACCGGTATCGCCGCCTCTCCTCCTGGCAGACGGGTCAGATCTTATCAGGCCATCCCCCGGCATCCTAGCGAATGCCTCAGGATCTCCCTCAGAAACATGGTAAAGATCTCGTTTGCTTAGGGCCGGCGCCGCGTACCGGGTAGGCGCCTGCCGGCCTCGACAGATCGGGGAAAGGTTCCCCGGAGGCCCGCGGATCTCCGATCCGCTTCAGAGGTCCGGCTCCCTATCAGGGCTCGGGCGGGAGTTGCGGGCCGTAGAGGGGCGAAAAAGGCGGATCCGCCTGCCTCAGGAACTCCGTTCCGGTCTTCCCTTCGGGGCGCGGGCCGTGAAGACGCCGGGATTCCAGATGGTCCGCCTCCGCGATTCGAAAGACGGGGGTTTCAGGAGCAGGGACGGCTCCGGAACGGCCCCGGAGCGAGCGAGGATCCTCGCCGGGCCGGCTTCATCGAATTCGAGAGCGCCGCTGCGTGTTCAGAGAGTTCCGGCCGATGTCCCGGGTGCTCGAGGGCCCGGCCCAGTATCCGAAGGAGGTCCGGATCGTCGTCCGCCATGCCGGCGCGGAGTCTGCGCCCATCCTCCCGTCATTCGTCAGGAATGCGTCGAATCCGGCTCGGAGAACAGCGGACGAAGCAGTATCTTCAGCTCTTCAGAAGTTTCGAGCAGCTCCTGGAGGGCATCCTTCTGGCGACCGCTGACCGACCCGAAAGCTCCTCCTTGGAGCAGCGCGGCGAGTCCCAGGAGGACGGTCAGACGATCCGCGATCCTTCCGGCGACGTCCTTGGTGATCGGGGGAGCTTTCATGGTGTATCTCATCATTGAATTCATTGAAATCCCCCGGGCAGGGGGGACCGGGGCAGCGGCGGCTCCTTCCGGCCTTTTCCCGGGAGTCGGACGACCACGAGGTACGCGCGGCCGCTTCCGAGATCGGGACGCGCCATCAGAGCAGGCCCGAATCCGAGGTGTCGAAGGAGGGCTTCCATCCCCTCCGCGCTGCAATAATAGCCCGGGCCGCGTCCGGGCTGGTCCGGGCTGCTGGGGCCCGCCACGATGAGTCGACCGCCGCCCCTCAGCGCCTCCCGCGCTTTCCGGAGTACCGGGACCGGGTCGATGTTGGGAAGATGAAGCAGATTGAGCGCGGCCACCACGTCGTAGCGGGAGGAGCTCAAGTCCAGCTCCAGAGCGTCCGCAACCTCGAAGCGGGTCCCCGCGCGCGAACCATGGTGACTTCGGCAGAAGCGGATCACGTCCGGCCGGAGGTCGATGCCGCGGTAGGAACACCGCAGGCCCCGGAGGTGTTCGATCAGAACCCCGAGTCCACATCCGAGGTCGAGGATCGAATCCCCCTCCACGATGAACTGAATGGCCTGTTCGAACACCTCGACGGGGGTCCGAAGGTGCGGAAGAAGATCCAGGGGATGCTCGTCGCGGGACATCATGGTCCTGCGGATCAAAGCAATCGGCGTGCCAGGCAGACGGCCGGCCGGGGAAGGGCCAGGAGCGGCCGGGGGCCTAGGCGTCCGAGGCTCTACAAGCGCTCGCCGGCGGCGGCCTTCTCGTCGAGCGCGTCGCGCAGAGCATTCAGAACTTCGCGTCGTCCCGCAGGCTTGAGGAGGATGCTGGAGGCTCCCAGTGTCCTGAGCTTGAGCGACTGTTCATCAGTGAGATAGCTGGAGTGAACTACGGCCCGGACTCCCGGCTGGAGGTGCATCGCCCCCAAAAACGCCTCCAGCCCGTTCATGCGGGGCATATTGAAATCGAGGAGAATGACATCCACTTTCTGGGCCTGCACGGCCCGGATGGCGGCGGCACCGCTCCCGGCTTCAAGCACCGTCCACCCGGCTTCCCTGAGAAAGGGTCCGAATTCCTGCAGGAGCGAGGTGTCGTCATCGACGACAAGCACTGTCGCGGAATGCGACAGGCGGGGAAGATCGGAACTATGGCCGGAAGCTTCGTACGGCGGAAAGTAGAGGATGAAGCGGGTGCCGGAAGCGCCCGTTTCAAGGTCCACCACTCCCTTGTGATCGTCGACGACGGCCGCGACGATGCTCAGTCCAAGACCCGTTCCGGATCGCTGGGTGCGGCCGCCCTTGGTTGAAAAGAAGGGGTCGAAGATCTTATCGAGGGCTCCGGCGGAAATGCCCGGTCCCAGATCCAGGACCTCGACGAAGGCATGACGGCCGGCGTCGAGAAAGCCCAGGTGGCAGCTCCGGCTGCGCGCGACCTCTACGAGTCCCGTTCGGATCGTGACGGGAACCCCGCGGTCGAGGTCGCTCTCAATCGCATTCGTCACGAGGTTGGAGAGGGCCCGGGTCATCTGGGCCCAGGAGCCGCGAATCCAGGCGTCTCCCTGGGATTCCAGGGTCAGGCGTTGTCCGGGAAAGCGTTGGGCCACGTCGCGGGCCAGATCGGCCAGCCGAACGGCCTGGGACTCCGGCCGGCCGCGACGCGACAGCGCCAGAAGGTGGGTGTTCACCTCCAGCAGCTGCTGAATCTGACGCCGGATGGACGCGGAACGCTCGCGCGCTTCCTGAAGGCTCCCGGCGTCCTCGATCTCCTCCACTGTTCCGAGCACCGGGGAGAGGAGGTTCTGCATGTCATGGGCCACCTGGCCGGCGGTCTGGGCCGCGAGTTCCAGCCGGCGCTGGCGGTCGATGACCTCCCCCTTGGCCTTGAGGTCCCGTTCCTGCTCCGCCAGCTTCCGAGCCAGGAGGTCGTTCTGTCCGGCAAGCTCTTCGCGGGCCCGGCGGAGTTCAACCGTTCGCTCCTCGAGGAGCTGACTGACGTTGTCGGTGTGGATGACGAGCTGGTGACGGTGGTGGAGGTAAAGCGCCAGGGTTGCGGCCACCTGGACCAGGCTTCCGGCGAGCAGGAGCTCGGGGCCCCACTCCTGATAGTGGTACAGGGACGCGTCGATGACCCCTTCGGAGGCGACGACCGACGCCACGAACAGCCCGGCGAGCGCGGGCCGGGTGCGGACCGGCGACAATCCCTGGAGCTCGCGAGGAAGGTGGATCCAGCCGAAAAGAACGGAGATCACCGAGGCGATCGCAAAGTGCAGATAGCCGAACAGGATCCCGGCCATGACGCCGTGGGCGACGACGCCGAAGTAAAGGCTGCAGAGCACGCCCAGGGCGATCGAATAGGCGCAGAGAATAGCCGACGCGTAGCCCCGGGAGGCGAGGTACTTCCTGCAGAACGCGGCGCCGGTGGCGGCCCAGGCCAGCGGGAACATCAGGGTGGTCGCGAACGAGGGATTGCCCCAGCGAAAACATGCCTGGCCCACGAGCCAGAGGAAGGCGGTGACGCCCAGGCTCGTTCGGGGAGAATTGCCCAGGAGCCACAAGGCACATCCCGCATAGGCGCCGCCCCACCAGAGCCTCAGCCACTCGTAGGCCAGGGGGTCGATGCCCGTCCTGCTGCGGATCAGGTCCAGGGCCACCAGGTACATCATGACCAGCCCGAACAGCCCGAAGCGTCCGCGACGGGTCCGATCCACGAACATCTGAACGAAGAAGAAGATCCCCAGGATCAGGGTCGCCGAGAGCGACCCCCAGACCGCCAGACCCGAGACCTGGGCTAGCTCCGAATCCATCCGCGCTCCCGGTAGGTTTTCAGGAGTCCGTTGAGCGTCTGCCGGGCGATTCCGAGTTTCTCGGATGCTTTCGTCTGGTTGCCTTCGCACTCCGCGAGCACGCGCTGGACGGTGCGGCAGCGGACCTTCTCAAGCTCGCTCTCCGGCGGCTCCACGGCCGTGAGTCTTTCCGGGAGGGAGGATCTCCGGATCGTCTCACCGCCTTCCAGCAGCACCGCGGCGTTGACGATGCCTTCGAGCTCGCGGATGTTTCCCGGGAAGGAGTAGGCCTTCAAGTCCTGGAGAGCCTCCTGGGAGAATCCCGTCAGGGGGCGGCCGAACTGGGACGCGTACTTTCGGGCGAAATATTCGGCCAGGACGACCACGTCGTTGCCGCGGTCGCGCAGGGGCGGGAGGGTGATCGAATAGTTCGAGATGCGGTAGTAGAGGTCTTCGCGAAAACGTGCCTGGGCGACGTCGGCGGCCAGGTCCCGGTTGGTGGCCAGCACGACGCGCGCGGTGGACTGCCGCTCGACCGTTTCGCCCACCCGGGCGTACCGTTTCTCCTGGAGCACCCGAAGCAGCCGGCTTTGCTGGTCGCGTCCCAGTTCCCCGATCTCATCGAGGAAGAGCGTCCCGTCCGCGGCGGCCTCAAAATACCCGGCATGATCGCCGAGCGCTCCGGTGAAGGCGCCTTTGGCGTGGCCGAACATCTCCGACTCGAAGAGCGTCGGCGGGATCGCGGCGACATTGACGGTGAGGAAGCTTCCCCCCGCCCGGGGACTGAGCGCATGGATCAGGTTGGCGATGAGTTCCTTTCCGGTTCCCGTCTCGCCCAGCAGGAGGACGGGTAGGGTCGTCTCCGCGAAGATCTGGACCCGGCGGAAGATCTCCCGAAACGCGGGGTGGCCCGTAATGAAGGGCCGGAAGCGGGGATCCTCGTTGAGCGGCGCGGGTCGGTTCGAATAATAGGACTCCAGCACGCGCTGGACCTGCTCGGCCTGCAGCGGCTTGAGGAGGTAGTTATAAGCGCCGGCCTTGATCGCCCGCACCGCATGCTCCACATCGTTGATGACGGTGGCCATCACCACGCCGACGTCGGGCCGGCGCAGCTTGATCCGCTGGAGCAGTTCTAGTCCGTTCAGGCCGGGCATCCGGAGGTCCAGCAGGACCAGCTCCACCCCGGGTTCCCGCTGAAGCGCGGATTCGACCTGTTCGGGGTCGCACTCAGTCCTGGGGGTGAATCCGATCCGCCGGAGGATGCGGGCATGCTCTTCGGCGACCTGGCGGTCGTCATCGACGACGAGGACTAAGGGGGAGGGGATCACGCAGCCGCGATTGTAGCCGGAACCTTCGAAATCGTCATCCCGTCGCTCCATCGAAACGGGCCTAGAGAGAGAGCCGGGCCTTCCGCTCCTCCCGGATCAGGGCGTCGCCCGCGGGCCGGCCTTGGGATCCCGGGAGGGAGGCTCCAGCAGGCCCATTCCTTCGAAGACGGCCGGAGCCAGAAGGCCGCTGCGGGCGTAGACGAAGAGCTTGTCTCGGCTGTCGGTGATGTCCAGATTCCGCATGGTCAGCTGGCCGACGCGGTCCTGGGGCGTGAATTCCCCCTTGCCGCTCTCCATGGTCAGACGTTCCGGCTTGTAGGTCAGATTGGGGCTCTTGGTGTCGAGGAGGGTGTAATCGTTGCCGCGCCTCAGCTCGAGGGTGACCTCGCCGGTCACCGCCTTGGCGACCCAGCGCTGCAGCGTCTCCCGAAGCATGATCGCCTGCGGGTCGAACCAGCGTCCCTCATAGAGCAGGCGGCCCAGCCGGCGGCCCATGTCGCGGTATTGTTCGATCGTGCCTTCGTTGTGGATGCCGGTGATCAGCCGCTCGTAGGCGATGAACAGGAGCGCCATGCCCGGCGCCTCATAGATGCCTCGGCTCTTCGCCTCGATGATGCGGTTTTCGATCTGGTCGGACATGCCCAGCCCGTGCCGTCCCCCGATGGCGTTGGCCTCCAGGACGAGATCCACCGCGTCGTCGAAGGTCTTGCCGTTGAGGGTCGTCGGCGTCCCCTCCTGGAACCCGACCGTCACGGTCTCGGACGGCACGGCCAGGTCCTCGCGCCAGAAGGCCACGCCCATGATCGGCGCCACGATCTTGATTCCCTTGTTCAGGAACTCCAGGTCCTTGGCCTCGTGGGTGGCTCCCCAGATGTTGGAGTCCGTTGAGTAGGCCTTCTCCTTGCTCATCTTGTACTTGAGGCCCGCCTTCTCCAGGAGTTCGGACATCTCCTTGCGTCCGCCGAGCTCCTTGATGAAAAGCGCATCGAGCCAGGGTTTGTAGATCCGAAGGGCCGGGTTGACCATCAGTCCGTAGCGGTAGAACCGCTCGATGTCATTTCCCTTATAGGTGCTGCCGTCCCCCCAGACGTGGCACTGATCCTCCTTCATCGCTCCGACGAGCATGGTGCCGGTGACCGCGCGCCCCAGCGGCGTGGTATTGAAATAGGGAAGACCGGCGGTCGTGATGTGGAAGGCGCCGCACTGTAGCGCGGCAAAACCCTCGCGGACGAGCTGCCGGCGGCAGTCGATCAGGCGGGCCTTTTCGGCGCCGTATTCGAGCGCCCGGCGCGGGATGTCTTCGTAGTCCGGCTCATCCGGCTGGCCCAGGTTCGCGGTGTAGCAGTAGGGGACGGCGCCTTTCTGGCGCATCCAATAGATCGCCGCGCTCGTGTCGAGTCCGCCTGAGAAGGCGATTCCGACGGGTTCGCCGACCGGCAACGCCTGAAGGATCTTGCTCATGACCGTATCCTGGCCTTTCCAAAGGGCGGAGCGAGTGGGGGGTCCGGTCCCCTGCAGGTCGTGGGAGTATAGCAGGTGAGAAGGTCGGGGGCGCAATGATCCTGCGCCTGGAAACTTCGGAAAGTTCGAGCGTCGACGGGCCCGGCCCCGTACTGTAGGAGGACTTTGAGGACCCTGAACCCATGAAGACCCTTCAGCGGCTCGCCCTCGTGGCCTTCGCGCTCCTTCCCGTCGTCCGGCCGGTCCGGGCCGACGATTACCCCCTCGGTCCCGATTCGCAGGAGCAACCCGGAGTTCCGAAGGGGACGGTCGAGGAGTTTTCCTGGAAGACGAGCCAGATCTACCCGGGGACCGAGCGCCAGTGCTGGATCTACCTGCCGGCGGGCTTCGACAAGGAGAAGGAGTATCCGCTGATCGTCTTTCAGGACGGCGGCGGCGCCGTCAGCCCCAAGGGCGGGTTTCGCGCCACGATCGTGCTCGACAACCTGATCCATAAGGGCGAACTCCCCGCCATGGTCGGGCTCTTCATCAATCCCGGCACCGTGCCCGCCGCCCTCCCCGGCGGCAAGGGCCGCAGCACCCGCAGCTTTGAATACGACACCCCCGACGGCGTCTACGCGAAGTTCCTCCTCGACGAAATGCTCCCCGAAGTCTCCAAGCGCGCGAAGATCAGCCCCAATCCGGATCATCGGGCGGTCGTCGGCACTTCTAGCGGCGGCATCTGCGCGTTCAGCGTCGCCTGGTTCCGCCCCGACGCGTTCCGAAAGGTGATCACGGGCATCGGCAGCTTCACCAACATCCGAGGCGGCAACTGGTATCCGGCCGCGATCCGGAAGACCGAGCGCAAGCCCATCCGCGTGTTCCTGCAGGAAGGGGAGAAGGATCTGGACAACGTCCACGGAAACTGGCCCCTCAGCAATCATGACATGGTCGCGGCTCTCGCCTTCGCCGGTTACGATCATAAGGCGGTCTTCGGCACCGAGGGTCACAGCGGGAAGCAGCTGGCCTCCCTCCTGCCGGAGGCGCTCCGCTGGCTCTGGCGCAAGGAGGAGCCGCTGCCGGCTCCGACTCCGGAAACCAAGGGAGACCTCGCCCTGTCGGGCCTCCTGATTCCGGGTAAGGGCTGGGACCCCGTCGTCGAGGATCTCAAGTTCGTCGACGCCGCCTGCAGCGACGCGGAGGGCAACTTCTACTTCAGCGATCTGGGCGGCGGCA
>DATGFI010000340.1:0-5669 GCA_035309205.1 Planctomycetota bacterium
AGAAACACATCACCAGAATGAAGCCCAGAAGCGCGTGGAGCAGCAGCGAGCCCAAGAAGATGGCGGAAGTTTCCATCACCTTCAGGCCAAGATCGGCGGGAGGAGGAGGCGGAGCCTGTGAGCGCAGACGGCGCGGGCGCCGGATGGGAGACTCGTCGATGGAACGCCAGGCTTCGCTCATCCTGAATATTATGACGCGGCCCGGAAGCGAAGGTATAGCCGGATCGGCGAAAAAAGATGCCTACTCGTGGAGCAGCTCGGACGCTCGCTTCGCCGCGCGAACGACCGTCTTGATCAGCGTCACTCGCAGGCCACCCGACTCCAGTTCGAGGAGCCCGTCGATCGTCGTCCCGGCGGGCGTCGTCACCACATCCTTCAGCTTCGCCGGATGCTCCCGCGTCTCGAGGACCATCTTCGCCGCACCAAGCATCGTCTGGGCCGCAAGTTCAGTCGCGATTTCTCGGGGCAAGCCGGCCGCCACGCCGCCTTCTGCCATCGACTCCAGCGTCACATACATGAATGCCACGCCGCTCGCCGAAAGGCCCGTGACGGCATCCATGTACTTCTCGTCGAGAATCAGAACGCGTCCCAGCGCGGAAAAAATGCCCTCCGCCAGGGCTAGGTGTTCGCGGCCCGCGTTCTTTCCGCCGCAGATTCCAGTCATCCCCGACCGGACGAGGCAGGCCGTATTGGGCATGGTCCGGATGACGGGGATTCCGCCTGCCAGGCCGCGCTCGATGTAGGCCGTCGATACGCTCGCCGCGGTCGAAATTACAATCTGATTCTTGGTGACGACTTTTCGAATGGACGCGAGGGCCTCGGCCATGACCTGGGGTTTCACCGAGAGGATGACGATATCGGCCCCTTTGGCCGCCGCTGCGTTGTCCGTCGAGGTCTTGATGCCGTAGGTCTTTCCCTTGCGCTCGCCGGATTCCGGATGGCGAGTAGTGGCATGAATCTGCTCCGCATGGACGACCTTCGCCTCCAGCAGGGCCTTGATCAGGGTCTCGCCGAGCTTTCCCGCACCGATGACCGCAATCCGCTTGCGCGCCAGCATCCATCCTCCCAGCAATAAGGGGGAAGATGGTAGCACATGCGATCAAAAACGCGCAAGGGGGAGCGGGTCCGCGGGGGATTCCGAGGCGCCCGCCCGAGATTCCTCGGAAAGCCGCATTACCGGCCTTCAGTACCCAGTTCTAACCTGTGGCATGACGACGACTGTGCTGGAGGTGACGATGAACCTTAACAAGAGACCTCGAGCTACTTGATCTCGTGTCCCAGAAAGCAGTGGATGCCGTCATCACCGACATCCTCTTGCCCAACATGGACGGCTATCGGATCTGTCCCAAGATCCGGAAACAGCCCGACTGAAGCGCCCGGCCGGATCTGCGGATTTTGTTCACCTCCGGGTATATGGACATCACGCTCGTTAAGGGTGGTTTCCTCACGCCCGACACCCGTTCATGAGCAGGCCCTTCACTCCCAAGGCGCTGCTCCGGAGTATCCGGGAGGTTCTCGACTCGAAGCCCTGGGAATTAGCCACTTAGCCTGTTCCGGGAATTTGTCTCCGACGAATCTGCGGGCTATCCTGAATGGGGTGAGCGACAGTTTCATCGAATACTCGGGAGTTCCCGCGGACCGCTTCGCCCTCTGGGAGGAGATCCTGAAGGACGTTGGCTTCGCGCGAGACCATGGGCCCGGTCCCGGCCGGCCCGGCTATGACGAGCACGAGCGACAGGCGGGTCAGGCGATCGAGCAGCTATGGACCCACCTGGCCCTCCTTCCCCGGCACGTCGAGGTCGGGAATCCCTTCGTGGCCGCCTACCTGAAGTCTATCGACAACACGGTCGAACTCGTGCGGCGCAAGCACGGACCAAAGGCCCCCAGCCTCTGGCTTTCGCTTTCCCACGTGATGAACGCTCTCGAGGCCCTGCTCCTGGGCCTCCTTGGACGCGAAGGTCAGTCTCCCGCCGCTCCCCATAGCCTTGCGATTCCCACCCAGCCCTACACCGAGGCCTGGCTCGCCCTCGCCACCGGCACGGCCGACCTCCTGCCCGGCCCCGCCGCCGGACGCGTTGTCGCCTGGCGCACCAATCGCGCCGTCGTCCTTCCTCCCCTGGCGAACGAGATCGCCCGGGGAAAGCCCAGGGAGGCCGGATTCGATGATTGCCTAGCCTTGATAGAGCGCTGGAACCGGACGTCGACATTCTCCCGGAAGGTCGGAATCGGTGACGACGAACGAGGGCGCTTCGACGGATGGCAAGCGCGCTTCCGCGAGATCCTGGCGCAAATGAAGCTGGATCTACGCCGATTCTCGGAGCGCGGTGAAATCTACCTGGGCTGGTCCGCCTGGTACGGCTACATGTAAGTCGCCCTATCGCCTCCGGGCATGAGCTTCGTCGGAGGCGTTCCTCTTCGCTAGGAGCAGCACCCCGCCATGGACAAGCCGGATAAGGATGCGATGATGAGTCTTCAGCCCGGGAGATGAGAATGAAGCGCATCGGGATTCTGACCGCCGGCGGCGACACGCCCGCGCTCAATGCGACCATCCACGGCGCCGTCGTCCGAGCCAACCAGCTCCGCATCGAAATCGTGGGCTTCATCAAAGGCTTCAATTGCCTTTTCAATCCCCGTGTCCCTCACGTGTTTCTCAACCCGCTGTACCAGGCGATCCCCGAGCTGGATCCGACGAAGGGGGGCACGCTGATCGGGTCGTCGCGCGACTACGTCGACCCCGAGGACAAGCCCCAGCTCGACCTCATTGCTTCGCGCCTGCAGGAACTCGGCATCGAGGGACTGATCTGCATCGGGGGCGATGGCACCTTGAATGGCCTTCAGCCGCTCGCCGAAAGATTGCCCACCGTGCTCGCTCCCAAGACCATCGACAATGATCTGGGTATGAACTATCCGAGTGAGCCCGAGGAATGGGTGCGCACCATCGAAGGGGGCGGGAAGACGGACTATAAGTACAAGCGTGTCGCGTCGAACGTCGTTTTCGATCTGGACCAAATCGTCAACTACGCCACGCCCGGCTACGCGACGGCGGTCATGGTGTCCTCCCAGGGCGTCGAGCGCATCCGGACGACGGCCGAAAGCCACCGCCGCATCGCCATCATCGAGGTCATGGGCAGGCACTCGGGGTATATCGCGCTAGGGACGGCCTACGGTCAGCCCGACATCATTCTCATCCCCGAGCATCCTCTCGATGTCGAACGCCTGATCGAACGGGTGAAATATCTCTACGACCTTCAGAAAAATGTCGTGATTGTCTGCGGCGAGGGCATCGTCGACGAAAAGGGCAACGAATTGGGCGCCGAGACCAAATCCACCGACCCCGCCGGCAACAAGGTCCTCAGCGGCGCAGCCGACGCGTTGCGCGCAATGCTGATGCAGCAGATCGGCGACCGCTACTTCCAGCGTTACCGCCGCAGCAACTCCGCCAAGGAGGCGATCTTCACCCGTAAGGTGGGCCACACCCAGCGTGGCGGACGACCCATCCTCTTCGACCGCTTCTATGCGGGCCTGTTGGGATCCAAGGCCGTCGACCTGCTCACCGAAGGTAGAAACAACGCGGTCTCGGTCCTGCAGTACACGACCTCGAAGGGCTTCCAGGTCGAAGGCTACGATGCGAACCGATTCCGGGACCGCTGGGGCCTGATCCATCCGAGGGCGCTCCATCCGTCGCTCTACGATCCCTCGGCGATGAAGCCTTCGAAGGTGGGGATTGACTATCTCCTCCCGATATTCACTGACGCGATCGGCAGCGACGACTCCGAACACATGCGCCAGACGCTCTTTGACCCCGGCAATCTCGCGCAGCCGTACCACTCGGTGAACACCGACGTGCACAAGCGGATCCGCTATCTCAAGGAGAAGTGACGCCTAGAGCGTTTTCGAGAGGGCGTCGGAGAATTCACCGGCCGTGGCGTAGCGGACGCCGCGCTCCTTTGCCATCGCGCGCCGGACGACGGCGCCCACTGCCTTGGGAATGTCGGGGCGCAGCTTCTCGACTGGCGGCGGCTCCTCGATCATAACCCGCTTGGCGACCTGGGCAGCGTCTTTCCCCTCGAAGGGCGCTCGACCCGTCAGCGCGGCGAACAGCGTGGCGCCGAGACCGTAGACATCCACCGCGGCGCTGAGCGGCGATTTGAGGACCCGCACCTGCTCCGGCGGCAGGAACGCGGGATTGCGCAGCCCGGCGGTCTGGGTTTCCAGGAGGAAGGCCAGGCCGAAGTCCTTCACAAGGGCCAGATCCTTTTCCTCCTCCTTAGCGACCAGGATGGTTTCCAGATTGAGGTCGCCGTGGAAGATACCCTCCTCGTGGGCGTACTGGATGGCGGCCGCTGCATCGCGGAGGATGGCGCAAATCCTGGGGATTTCCCGGATCTTCGCGGCGCCAAGCGTGGGTGCATCAACCAGATCCATCATCACGTAGAGCCGGTTTTTGCGCCGGCCCGTACCCTGGACGTGGAGGATGTTCGGGTGCGGCAGGGAAATCAGTTTCTCCAGTTCCTTCTCAAAAGCCTGCGTCTGCTCCTCCCCGGCCTGCCCCCCCATGAACCGGACCGCAAAGGAGCGGCCGTCGGCTCGATGGGTGGCGCGGTAAACAACCCCCTTGGCGTCCTTCGGGAGCATTTCGTGGAGCATGTAGATCGGCTGACCGTCGGGGCCGCTTGGACCGAATGTGTTGTTCGAACGAAGCGTCGTTTCGGCGGAGCCTGCGCTGGGAACCGCGACCGCTGAGGGAATGACGATCGGCTTCGGCGCGGGCGGAGGCGGAGCGGGGGGGGATTCGAGATCGATTTCGATCGTCGGCGGTTCCGGTTTTGACGCCGGGAAAGGAGACAGGGGCGGAGCCAGACCCGCAAGCCCGGGATGTTTCGGCATATCGTCGACTTCGGCCACGACTGCCTTTTCCGTCCCAGGCACAGCGGGCGACGGTGGCGCGGAGGCCGCTCCCGCCACCGAATCCAGCTGATGCTGCAGCTCCATGACGGTTTCACTCAGCTGGTCGAGCCCTTCTTCATGCTCGCGACAGGCTTCCTTCATCTTCTCGAGCTCGGCGCGCAAGGCCTCGGCCTTGTCCGCCTCGTCGCGCGCCTCGATCAGCGCTTTTTCCATCGATTCGAAATAGCGCTCGGATTCGGCGGTTCTCGTCTCGGACAACTCCGCGCGCGACTTCATCGCGGCCAGGTCCCTTTGCAGGGCGACCACGCGTGGGTCCTCTTTGGAACCCTCGCGGGTTCTCTTTTCGAGATCCGCGATCTTGCCCTTGAGCGATGCGTTCTCGCGATCCACCATTGCCCGAAGGTCCTGCGCCTTCTTCAGCTCGTCGCGCAGCCCGGTCAGCTCCTTCTGGAGCGCGACCGCCTGCGCTTTCAGCTCCGCACTGTCGCGTTCCGCGGCGGTGCGCAACTCCTGCGCCTTCTTCAGCTGGTCGCCGAGTGCGACCTGGTCCTTCTGGAGCCAGGTAAGCTGCGACTTCAGTCCCGTAGTGTCGCGTTCCGCGCCCACGCGCAGCTCTTGCGCCTTCTTCAGCTCGTCGCGGAGACCGGCCTGATCCTTCTGTAGCCCGGCGACCTGCGACTTCAGCCCCGCGGTGTCGCGTTCCGCGCACGCCCGAAGCTCCTGGGCTTTTCTCAGATCCTCGCGCAGGGAGGCCTGGTCCT
>DATGFI010000341.1:0-3587 GCA_035309205.1 Planctomycetota bacterium
GTGGGCGTCCTCCTCCAGCACCGTCCCCGGCTGCAGCTGGGCGAAGGGGCCGACCGAGCAGTCCTTCCCGATAACCACCCCCCGCCGGATTACGGTGAAGGGCTGGATGACCGTGTCCTGGCCGATGGTAACGTCCTCCTCGATGAAGGTCGTCGACGGATCGATTACGGTGACGCCATTGTCCATGTGGTATTCGAGGATCTTCCACCGGATGAAGTTGGTCGCGGCCACCAGATCCCGGCGCGAATTGATGCCGTAAATCTCGGTGGGCATGATCGAGCGGACGGCGTCCACCGCCAGCCCCTTCCCGACCATGACGGCGAGGGCGTCGGTGAGGTAAAGCTCGCCCTTGGCGTTGTTGGGCGTGACTTCGCGGAGGGCCTCGTAGACGGCGGGCTTCTGGAAGACGTAGGTGCCCGAGTTGCACTCGGTGATGTTCTTCTCCTCGGGGGTGGCGTCGCTCTCCTCGGCGAAGCGCAGGAACTTTCCGGTCGACTTGTCCCGGACCGCACGGCCGTAGCCGGTCGGATCGTCGAGGCAGGCGGAGAGGAAGGTCGCGACACGCTTGTTCGCGCGGTGGTCCTCGAGGAGGCGGCGAAGGGTGTCAGGTCCGATCAGGGGGGCATCGCCGGCGACGACGAAGAGGTCGCCGCTGAACCCCCGGAACGCTTCCTCGGCGGCGAGGAGGGCGTGGCCGGTGCCTTTCTGGATCTTCTGCTCGGCAAAGCGGCAGCCCGGAGCGGCGGCCTGGACCTTGTCGGCCTGGTGGCCGACGACGACCACGATGTCCTCGACGCCGGCGAGCCGGAGATTGCGGAGGACGAAGTCCAGAACGGGGCGGCCGAGGATTTCGTGCAGCACTTTGGGCCGTTCCGATTTCATTCGGACGCCCTTGCCGGCGGCGAGCACGACGGCCTTGACGTTGTCCAGCGACACGGCGAGCCTCACCGGATATTCAGGCGCAGCATACGGTCCTCGCCGCGGTAAACGGCCGTCATCACGTCGACGCCCGCGCATGCGAGTGTTTACAACCGATCAGCGAGCGGGCAGTGTATCGGGGCTCCGAAAGCGAGTCAAGCACAAACCAAGGCGGCGCCCCCTGCGATGAACCGTGCGTGGTTTCCCGCTCCGTGACCGGATTGCAGCCCCGCTGCCGCTCGAATCCCCCACAGCTTCCGACCGCCGCCACGCCAAAGGGGTGGGCCTGACACCCAGGAAACTGGGCCCGGGGGGTTCGAACCCCCACACTCCTCGCGGAGTCCCCAGGTGCCAGGCGAAATACGTCTGACGGTTCCGCCACGGGCCCGTAAGATCTCGAATCCCGGTCGCACACACAGCGGATGCGAGTGAGATCTTCCGGAACTGTCACACGCCCACCCTTTTCTTCAAAGAACGATCACCCGATGGACGGCGGCGACCCAAGGGGCAGGGACCGCCGGCGACCCGTCGCCGGACAGTCCCCGCACCCCTCGCCGCGGCCGTTCAGAGCCTGGTCTCAGCTCAGCGCTCCGCCGCAGCCGACGCGCGTGAGGGGAGGCTCGTGTCAAGATTCCGACGCCTGGCGGTCGGGGATCTCGGCAGGGACGTCCTCGGCTTTGGCAGTCTCCCCGGAACCCGGCCCCACGAAGGTCACCTCGCGGGCGAGGACCTTCAGGCGCGATCGGGGTTGCTGGGTCTTGGCGTCCACCCAGCGGTCCTGTTTGAGGGCGCCGCTGATCAGGACCTGCCGACCCTTCTTGAGAGCCTGGGAACAGTGCTCCGCCAAGCGCCTCCACGCATCGACGTCGACGAAGGTCACGCCCTGGACCTTCTGTCCATCGCTCTTGGTGTAGCGATGGTTGGCGGCAACCCTGAAGGCGCACACCGGATCTCCGCTGGGCGCGTGCCGGAGTTCCGGGTCCCGGACGAGACGGCCCACGAGCACCACGCTGTTGAAGTCCGCCATGATTCCACCTCCGATTTCAAAAACCTTGCGGAAGGAGGAGAGCAAGCGGCATGCCAGCAGCGGGAAATCAGAAGTGACTGATTGTCATGCGTTTATCTGATATGCCATTTTAGGTCACATAGCCCCCACGTTTCATTACGTAACGTCACGTTGCGTAAAGTGACGCGGGACCATTCGACCACTCCATTTGCCGTGCCCAAATGCAGTTTTCGTGTGGCAGCAGGTTTGCTCCCCTTGAGCGAGCAAGCTCAGAAGGCTATAGTCGAAATGATGACCAAACGAAGCGTCGATGCCTATGTCTCACGCCGGCCGTTCCAGCCCTTCGAGGTCCGAATGGTGGACGGCCAGCGCTTCCGGTTCACGAACATCGAGCAATTCATTGTGGGCAGGGATGACATCGCGGCGTTGACCCGGAAAGGAACGATCGTTCATTTCAGAATCGGGCTGATCGCCACCCTTCGACCGCTGAGCGTCCGCCGAAGCGGCACCCGCCGAAGGCGCTAGGACCGCTGAATCACGAAGGCGCCTCCGCCGGCGCCCGCGCTCGCGTCCGCCTCCATGGACATCGGCAAGAACGAAGATCCATCACCCTCTGAACTGCGAGCTGGTTTAACTCAGGGATCGGTCATGAAGAAGAAGCAAAAGAAGGAACGGCCTGAAATCCCAATGATTCCGGATCATGACAGTGCCATTCGAAAATACTCTCGGAGGTCTGGTGTGGAACCTACGAAGCCTTGACTCCTCTGGTGGATGCCCGAGCCAAACCGCACGGCGTGGTGGACATGGAGGGCGATTGGGAAGGGCAAATCTACCTTGCCTGGCTGATGTCCCTCGCGACTGGAATCGAAGCGCGGATTACGGCCGGGGTGCTTCGGCTGGCGAAGGATTAGGGATCCCGGACCCCTTCCATGTAGGAGAACCCCTGAAGCTCCCGCTCCAGTAGTTCTCGCGCATCATTAGAGTAGGGATAGTGCCACGTGACCCACATCTTTGGATCCTCCAGCATCCCACCACGCTCCCGTTCCTGGAGGATGTCGATTTCGATCCAGTCGACGTGTTGCTTCCCATCGGAGTCCCGGAAACTGCAACGAAGAGACCAGGAAGTGGATCTGGAGTTCCAGCCGCTCAGCTCTTTTGATGAGATGTCGTAAACCCCGTCATTGGGCTGATGCTTCGGGGAAAGCAGCATCCCAGGACCGCTCTTCCAGATCAGGATCGACTTTGACTTGAAAGACTCCAGGGAAGCTGCCACCCGCTCGCATTGAACGGAAAAGCGATGGCGCTGCCTGTATTCGAAATACCCGCCAACGGAGGGGGCAAGTCCTGCCAGCATGATGAAGAAGGTCCAACCGCCGGGACTAGGCTTCATGCTCACTGGACGACGAATTCAGGAGCGAAGTGCAGAGGCTTGCGGATCAGGAGCTGTAGTAGCCGATGAGAGGGGAATTGTTGAAAGCGCGGATCCCATGGCCGCCTCCAGGTCTGATACATGTCGATATGCCAGGTGACGATCACGACCGGCGGGCTCAAATGCTAATCGCCCCTCGGCCGAAATCCAGATCCCTTGGAATATGATGAATATGCCTGGCTATCCGGATTCGGCGTCTGAAAACAAAACTCAAGGCGCGGCCCGTATCCGTAT
>DATGFI010000342.1:0-7590 GCA_035309205.1 Planctomycetota bacterium
AGCGACTTGATCTGGTCCCGCAGCTCCGCCGCCCGCTCGAACGCCAGCTGCCGGGAGGCCTCCTTCATCCGGGCCCGGAGGTCGGCGAGCACCTCCTCGCGGCCGCCTTTCAGGAACTTGCGGAGCAGCTCCACGTCGGCCAGATACCGCTCGCGGGAGACGCGGTCCGCGCAGGGCGCGGTGCAGCGCCGGATCGCGTGGAGGATGCAGGGACGGAAGTAGCGGCGCTTGGGGTCGCTTTCCCGCATGTCCAGAGTGCAGGTCGCGAACTTGAAGATTTTCTGGAGGACGCGGACGGCGTCCCGGAGCTCGCCCGCGCTCGTGAAGGGGCCGTAGGTCTCCGCATTGACCTCGTCGGTCTCCCGCACCACCCAGACCTTCGGGTAGTCGTCGAATCGGGTGATCGCCAGCATCGTGAACGACTTGTCGTCCTTGAGCCGGTCGTTGTAGCGGGGCTGGATGTCCTTGATCAGACGCGCCTCCATCAGGAGCGCGTCGACCTCAGAAGGCGCCTGGAGGATCTCGATCTCCTCGACCTTCGAGATCATGGTCCGGATGCGGGGGTCGCCGTAGGAGTCGTGGAAGTAGGTGGAGACGCGGTTCTTGAGGTTCTTGGCCTTGCCGATATAGAGGGTCCGGCCCTTCCCGTCCTTCATGAAGTAGACGCCGGGGGTTTCGGGGAGGGATTCCAGGACCTTGGCCAGCCGCTCGCTCCGCATGCGCGACATTATAACGCGGAAGGCCCTCCATTTCTGCGGGGCGGGGGGGACGAAATGGAAAGGTTGCACATCGTTTGACTTCTGGGAACCTCGTCACTAGAATACGCGGCCTATGGCCCAGGCTGCCCACACCCACACTCACGAGGAGAAGAAGTTTTCCCCCAAATCCGAGGTCAAGGAAGTCGGCCCCTGCAAGCTCGAAATCCGCATCGAAGTCTCCGCGGAGCGGGTGAAGGAGGAGATCGACCACAAGTACAAGGATCTCAACGACTCGATGGCGCTTCCGGGCTTCCGCAAGGGCCATGCGCCGCGGAACGTGCTGGAACGCAAGTTCGGCAAGGCCCTCCTGGACGACCTGAAGTTCGAGCTGCTCAGCGGTTCGTTCGAGGAAGTCAAGGAGGAGAAGAAGCTGGAACCGGTCGGCGAGCCGGAGCTCGAAGCGGACAAGATCACCCTCGAGGAGGGGAAGCCCTTCGTCTTCGACATGAAGATCGAAGTTCGGCCCACCTTCGAGATCAAGCAGTACGAAGGCCTGAAGGTGGCCAAGCCTCCCGTCACCGTCGAGGACAAGGACATTCAGAACGTCCTGAAGGGCTTCCAGGAGTCCAAGGGCGAGCTCATCCCGGCCGAGGACAACGTGGCCCGCGAAGGCGACCAGCTGACGGCCGACTTCACACTGCTCGTGGACGGAAAGCCGGTCGATACGGGGGAGAACAACGCCGTCTTCCTGACCCCCGACATCCAGTTCTTCGGCAAGGAGCTTCCGGAATTCTACAAGGCGATCGTCGGCAAGAAGGTCGGCGAAGCAGTCGAGGTCCCCGTCAAGCTCCCGGACAACTTCGCGGAGAAAGCCCACGCCGGCAAGGACGCCCTCATCCGGGCGACCATCAAGGGCGTGAAGCAGAAGAAGCTGCCGCCCGTCGACACCGAGTTCGCCAAGAAACATTTCGACATGGATTCGGTCGACGAGCTCAAGGCCGACGTCCGCAAGAGGATCGAGCGGGAGAAGGAAAGCGCCGGCCGCGCCGCGATGGGCGAGAAGCTCGTCGAGGAGCTGGTCAAGGCGAACGACTTCCCCATGCCCGAGGGGCTGATCCGCTCCGGGACGGAGGAGGCGCTCCGCCGGGCCCAGCTGGACTTGGCCATGAAGGGCGTCCCCGAGGACGAGATCAAGAAGCTCATGGAGCAGGACCAGAGCGGGTCCCGCGAGAACATGGCCAAGGCCCTCAAGGCGCACTTCATCCTCGAGCACCTCGCCCAGAAGGAAAAGATCTTCGTGACGGAGGACCAGGTCGAGGAGCGCGTCGGCCAAATGGCCGCCCAGTACGGGAAGTGGCCCCACGAGATGAAGGCCTACCTGGAGGAGCAGGGTCTGCTCAGCCAGCTCCGCCGGTCGATGCGCGAAGAGCTCGTAAAGGAATATCTTCTGTCGAAGGCCGTTATCGAGGAAGGGAAGACGCAGTAAGGCCTCAACGAGAGCAAACTATGGGCTACCTGACCCCGATCGTCATCGAGAAAACCGGCCGCGGCGAGCGGTCCTACGACATCTGGTCCCGCCTCCTGAAGGACCGGATCATCTTCATCGGCACCCCCATCGACGACTACATCGCCAACTTGGTGATCGCCCAGCTCCTCTTCCTCCAGATGGAGAACAAGAGCCAGGACATCAACATCTACATCAACACCCCCGGCGGGCACGTCTATGCGGGGATGGCCATTTACGACACGATCCAGTTCGTCCATTGCGACGTCGCCACCTACTGCATCGGCCAGGCCTCCAGCATGGGCGCTCTCCTCCTGGCCGCCGGGACCAAGGGCAAGCGCTACAGCCTCCCCCACTCTCGGATCATGATGCACCAGCCCTCGGGCGGCGCGCAGGGCACCGCGGCCGACATCCGCATCCAGGCGGACGAGATCCTGCACCTCAAGAAGACGCTGACCAAGCTCTTCGCCAAGCATTCCGGCCAGTCCGTCGACAAAGTCGCCAAGGACGCCGACCGCGACCACTTCATGTCCGCCGAGGAGGCCAAGAAGTATGGCCTGGTGGACGAGGTGGTCGAATCCCTGAAGGACGTCGACCTCAAGGGGGGCGGGGACCTGGCGGCACGGGAAGACCGCTAGGAGGATCGAGTTTTTCAGAACCCTCCTCGGGGGCTTCCCGGCCGAGGTCCTAAAATTCCGAAATCCAAATGGGGTTCCCTGACGATATAATCCCCAGAGTGAGGGAACTGCGTTCATGACCACCAAGAAGCGGGGGACCGACGACCGTTTTTGCACCTTCTGCTCCAAGAGCAGGGGAGAAGTCCGGAACCTGATCGCGGGCCCCGGCGAGATCTGCATCTGCGACGAGTGCGTCGAGATCTGCAATCAGATCCTGAAGGTCGAAAAGAAGCCCACGGGCGCCAAGCTCAAGTCCAGCCACCGCCCCTACCCCCTCAAGCGCCTGCCGGTGCCCTCGGAGATCAAGGCCGAGCTGGATCGCTACGTCGTGGGCCAGGAGCGGACCAAGAAGGCCCTCTCCGTCGCCGTCAACAACCACTACAAGCGCATCATGAACCCGGTGGAAAACGAGGTCGAGCTGGAGAAGTCCAACATCCTCCTCATCGGCCCCACGGGCTCCGGCAAGACCCTGATGGCCCGCACGCTGGCAAAGATCCTGGACGTCCCCTTCGCCATCGGCGACGCCACGACCTTGACCGAGGCGGGGTACGTGGGCGAGGACGTCGAGAATCTGCTCTTGAAGCTGCTCCATGAGACCGACTTCGACGTCGAACGGGCGGAGCGGGGGATCGTCTTCATCGACGAAATCGACAAGATCGCCAAGACCCAGAACAATCCCTCGATCACCCGGGACGTTTCGGGCGAAGGCGTCCAGCAGGCCCTGCTGAAGATGCTCGAAGGCACGATGTCCAACGTGCCCCCCCAGGGTGGCCGCAAGCACCCCGAGCAGGAGTACATCCAGATCGACACCACGCACATCCTGTTCATCTGCGGCGGCGCCTTCGACGGCCTGGAAAGCATCATTTCCCGACGCTGCGGCAAGAAGCAGATCGGCTTCAAGACCGACGTGCCCGCCGGCGGCAACATGGACGAGCGCGAGCTGGGCGACACGCTGGAGAAGGTCGAGCCCGAGGACCTGATCGAGTTCGGCATGATCCCGGAGTTCGTCGGCCGCCTGCCCGTCCAGTGCGTGGTCCGCCCCCTTTCCGAGGACCAGCTCACCCACGTCCTGACCGAGCCCAAGAACGCCCTGGTCCGCCAGTACAAGCGCCTTTTCGAGATGGAAAACGCGAAGCTGGAGTTCACGCAGGATGCCCTGCGGGCCATCGCGAAGAAGGCCATCGAGAAGAAGACCGGCGCCCGCGCCCTGCGCCAGCTCGTCGAGAGCCTGATGCTGGACGTGATGTACGAGCTCCCCGCCAGGAAGGATCCCCGCGAGTACCTGATCACGGACAAGAACGTCCGCGGCGAGGAGCAGGTGATCGCCCGTCCCCTCAAGTCCGCGAAGAAGGACGGCGATTCGAAGAAGGAAACGGCATAGCAGCCGGTTCCGAAGCCGGCGCGGTTAGCCCTCGGCTCCCCTCCGGGCCTCCAGGGAAGACGACGGGGATTCGCCGGCCGGCTACCCGCGCGCCAGGGCGACGAGCGCCTGCAGTTCCTCCGCCACCGTCCGATCCACCCGTCCGTTCCCCTGCTTCTTCCCTGCCAGGGCCTTCAGCGCCTGGACGGAGCGGCGGTCGGGATGCCCCTCGGGCAGGAGCCCTTCGGAGCGGTTGAGCAGAACCTGCGCGGACACGCGGTCGACGAGGATGCCCTGGGCGATCTTCGTCCAGGCGAGGGATTCGAAGCGCGGAAAGCCCAGGCGGCGGATCTCCAGGGCCAGGGCCCGGGCCTCAGCCAGCGCCTCGGGTGCCATGCCGGCCCGGAGGCGGTATTTCGACGCCTCCAGCGCCAGCCGGCGTTCGAGAAGCCAGGAGCCCGACTTCTTCGCGGCGGCGCGGGCCGCCTCGACGTGCTCGCGCGCCCGGGCCAGCTTGTGCAGGCGGCTCCAGGTCTGGGCCAGGAGATGGTGGGCGACGGCCTCGGATTCCGGGTCGGCGCTCTCCCAGGAAGCGCCCATGGCCGCCTCGAAGGCTCGGCGGGCGGCCTGATAGTCCTCATGGAGGAAGCGTTCCAGCCCGCGCGCGAAGCTGCCGAGAAAAGCAAGCCGGGGCGTCTGCTGATCGGGGGGCGTCTTTTCCATCAGGGCGGCGACGCGCTCCAGGAGAGCGCCCTCGCCCAGGCGCGAGGCGTTCAGCAGGCTGCGCAGGACCGCACGGGCATAGAGCCGCTCGTCCGACTGGGCGTTGACCGCCCCGACGGCCGACGCGTAGAGCCACTTGGCATGGTCGACCCGGCCTTCGAGCTCGGCGGCCTCGCCCAGGGCGAGGCACAGCTCGGCCCGGGCTCGGAGGGGAAGTCGCCGGGCGCTGCGGGTGTAGAACTGGCGAAGCGACGCGGCGACCGCCGCATTGGGCTTGCGGGTCCACCGCGTGAGGAGGGTCTTGGCCTGGGCGGCAGGAGTCCCCATATGGGTCCGAACGTTATCAGGAAACGGCAGAAGGGTTCAAGGAGAATTCGCGAGGGAATCCGGGACTTTACGAGGCGCCGGGCCGGTCCGTAGAATGCGCGCGATGAAACCGATCCTCCCGTTCCTCCTCGCCCTGTCGGCATGCGGGCGCGGGGCGGAGCCGGAGGTCCCTCCGAAGGACTCCCGTCGGCCTCCGCAGCCGCCGGCCCTGGCGATCCGGCTTCCGGCCGCCCCGCTCGAATCGATCGCCTTCGTGCGCGAGGACGGGATCTGGACGGTCGCCAGCGACGGCAGCGACCTGCGGCGGATCGTCCCGCCTACCCTCCCCCGCGCCGAGGATCCTTCGTGGTCGTTCGACCGCCGCTGGATCGCCTTTGCCGCGGCCGTCGATCCGGAGGCGAACCTTTATCCCCGGAATCTGTTCGTGGCGCGTCCGGACGGCACGGATGTTCGGCAGGTGACGCCCATGCCGCGGGCGGGCGCCGGGGAGGACGACGGACCCAAGGGGGTCGTCCGCGGCCGTGCGGTCCTGGTCGCAGAGGAATCGCGCCGGCCGCTTCCGCAGCTGCGCGTGTCCGCGTACGGCCTGCGGCGGCCCGAATCGACGGATTCCGAAGGCCATTTTCAGACCTATCTGCCCGCGGGAGGCGGCTGGATCAAGCTGTCGGGACGGGTCGACGGCAAGCCCGTGCTCGCCTGGCGCTTCGCCGCGGCGATCGAGGGCCGGGTCACCGATCTCAAGGACGTCCCGCTCGGATATTCCCTCGACGACCAGCCATCGTCGCCGGCCTGGTGCGACCAGGACCGGCAGCTGCTCTACGTGATGCGCCACAGCGCCGCGCCGCGTTCGCCGGGGTCGCCGCAGAGCACGCTCCGGCGCATCCGGGTGGACGGCTCCGGCGACGAGAGCGTTGCCGCCTTCGAGACGGCCTCGGTCATCGCGGGACCTGTCGTGCGCTCCGGCCAGGCCTGGATCAAGATGTCCGACGGCATGATCCTCCGCTTCGACCTCCAGACCAAGACCCTGGCGGAGTCGCGGCCGGCCGGGCTGTGCGCCCCCGATGCGCTGGCCGTCTCGCCCAACGGGACGCAGGTGGCGACGCTGAGGATGGACGCCCAGGGCGCGCGCTCGCTCGTCATTCTGAACAAGGACGCCGAAGTGACGGTCCTGGAGTTCAAGGCCGCCGACGCGGCGCCTCGCGGCTTCGACTTCTCCCCCGACGGCACGCGGATGGTTCTGGATCTCGTCGGGCCCGGCGGACGGCCGAGCCTGTCCGTCCTGACGATCGCGACCCGGTCGCTCGTCCCCCTGGTGGACAACGGCTCCGCGCCGGTGTGGCATGGTCGATAAGACGCCCCTCCGGATCCGGACGATGTTCGACCAGATCTCGCCGCGCTACGACTTCCTCAATCATCTCCTCAGCCTGAACTCGGACGTCCTGTGGCGCCGGAAGGCGGCGGCTCTCCTGGAGGGGGCGGCGCGGGTGCTCGACGTCTGCTCGGGCACGGGCGACCTGGCGATCGAAATCCACCGACGCTGGGGAGCGGAGGTCGTCGGCAGCGATTTCGCGTATCGGATGCTCCAGATCGGACGCCTGAAAGCCGCGAGGAAGGCGATGGGGTCCCGGGTGCGATTCCAGCAGGCCGACACGCTGAGACTCCCCTACCGGGACGGCGTGTTCGACGCTTCGACGGTCGCCTTCGGGATCCGCAACGTCGTGGACACCGAGCGCGGCCTCCGCGAGATGGCGCGGGTGGTCCGCGCGGGCGGCCGGGTCGTCATTCTCGAGTTCACGCTGCCGGAAAACGCGCTGCTGCGCCAGGGCTATCTGGCTTACTTCGGCAGCGTCCTGCCGCGAATCGGCCGGATGATCGCCCGGTCGGAGATCGACGCCTACAAGTACCTGCCCGATTCGGTGGCGCGCTGGCCGCGGCCGGACGAGCTCAAGTCGATGATGGAGCGCTCCGGACTGCGGGACGTCTCCTACGAGCTCGTCTTCGGCGGCGTGGCCGCCGTCCACAGCGGCCTCAAGTCCTAGCCGATCCGTCGAGCGCCCGGCGGAATATCGTCGATTGCCACCCATCATCAATAAGTATCGTGTATATTTAATGTGTAGGGAATAAGGGGGTGGGTGATGTCGAAGATGCCCGCGATCCTTTCGGCGACCCTGACGGCTTCCCTCGTGGCCTGTGGCGGCGGCTCCGACACCCGTCCGATCGGCCCGCCGGTGACGACTCCCCTGGTCACGCCCGACGCGAAGACCGCCGGCACGGTGACGGTGTTCAATTCCACCGACGGGC
>DATGFI010000343.1:0-2419 GCA_035309205.1 Planctomycetota bacterium
GGACCTCGTCCGCGATTCGGTCCGCGAAGCGGCGGGGACGGCAGCCGCGGTGGAGCAGGACGTCTCGATGGGCGCCTAGGACATGTCGCTCGTGCTGCAGGAAGTTCCGGGGTGCTACTTCTTCTTGGGCTCGATGAATCCCCGGAAGGGCCTCGTCTATCCGCATCATTCGGCGCGCTTCAACTTCGACGAGGACGCCCTGCCGCTGGGGGTGGAAACCTGGCTCCGGCTGGCCCAGCGCTTTCTGAACGTGGCCTAGGGATTCATGCTCATCCCCAATTACTTCGTCTACCTGCCCGGCGGGATCAAGCGCGACGACGCCAAAGTGAAGGCCCTGGCGGACGCCACGAAGCAGGGCCTCTATGAAGCGAAGGTCATGCTGGGGGCCCCGGGTCCCCGCAAGGTCGGCGCCTTCGTCAAAGAAGAGGAGGCCCTCGCCCAGGCCGCCCAGCTCCGCACGTCCGGGCTCAATGCCTTCGTGATCGACAAGGCCCGCTTCTCGCGATCGCCGAAGGTCTTCAAGGCCCTCAAGGCCGTCGAGAATGAGATCGGGCTGAATTTCTCGATCGAGACCGCCCCTGCGCCAGGGCAGATCAACGCCCAGTTCTTCGACCTTCCGCAGCCCCGAGGCTTGGTGAAGGCGGTGATCCTGGGGGCCTACACAGAGACCAAGACGCACACCGACGTGGCTCGAAGCAAGTTTACGGTCTCGTCCTCCAGCAAAAGCGAGATTCGAGAGCCCTTCGTGCATCTCTACTCGGAGGATCCGCATACCATTCTCGAGGTGCGCGGACCGAGATTCGAGTGGGAAGCGCTGCAGAAGCTCCAGGGAATTCTGGGGGACCTGCGCTGGTTCAAAATGGCGGAGCTCTTCGCAGACTACTACAAGTGCAAGCTGGACGTCACCCTCTTCAAGACGCCGGAAGAGGTGAATGCCATCACGGCCGCCTTGAACGTCGACGCGGCCCACGGAACGGTCCTGGGCGGGGGGCGGGGCGGCTCGTCATCGGTCGACGACACCCCGCTGGCGATGGCCGCCTCGCGCATCATCGTTTATTCTTTGGTCTTCGGGCTGTGATTCATAAGATGGGGGGCGATCCGGATCCCGGAATGGGGAATTGAGGGGCATCATGGACGGCTACCTGTGCCGGTTCACGCGTTCCAACATCGGACTGAAGGTCCTGATGGCGGTGACCGGGATCGTTCTGGCGGGCTTCGTCGCGGCCCACGTGTCGGGCAACCTCCTGGTCTTCGCCGGCGAGGCGAAGATGAACGCCTATGCCCACATGCTGAAGGCGAACGCGGCCGTCCTGTGGGGAGCGCGGATCGTGCTCCTGAGCTCCGTCGTCCTCCACATCGTCAGCGCGATCAAGCTCTACAAGCGGCGGTCCGACGCGCGGCCCGTCGCGTACGGCCTCAAGGAGCCGCACGGGTCGACCTACGCCGCGCGGACGATGATCTGGAGCGGCCCGATCCTGGCGCTCTTCATCGTCTATCACCTGCTGCACTTCACGGTCGGGGTGGCCCATCCGAAGTTCGACGAGCACAACGCCTACCGGAACGTGGTGATCGGCTTCAGCTCACTCCCGGTGGTCGCGGCCTACGTCATCGCCATGGGCTGCCTGTGCCTGCATCTGTCGCACGGGGTGTGGAGCCTGATGCAGACGATCGGGGTCAACCGGCCCAACTGGGAGTGCGCGCTGCGCCGGCTCGCGATCGTGTACGGTATCGCGGTGTGCGGAGGATTCGTTTCCATTCCGCTGGCGGTCCTCCTCCACATCGTCAAGATTGACTGAGACCCACATGGAGCTGAAATCGAACGCCCCGACCGGACCCATCGAGAGCTCGTGGGAGCGCCACAAGTTCGACATGAAGCTGGTCAACCCGGCCAACCGGCGGAAGTACACCGTCCTCATGGTCGGAACCGGCCTCGCCGGATCGGCGGCCGCCTCGGCGCTGGCCGAGCAGGGCTATAACGTCAAGTGCTTCTGCTATCAGGACAGCCCCCGCCGCGCCCACTCGATCGCAGCCCAGGGCGGCATCAACGCCGCGAAGAACTATTCGAACGACGGAGATTCAGTCTACCGCCTCTTCTACGACACGGTGAAGGGCGGCGACTACCGCGCCCGCGAGCGGAACGTCTACCGCCTGGCCCAGATCAGCGTCAATATCATCGATCAGTGCGTCGCGCAGGGGGTGCCCTTCGCCCGCGAGTACTCGGGCTACCTGACCAATCGATCCTTCGGCGGTACCCAGGTCGCCCGCACCTTCTACGCCCGCGGCCAGACCGGGCAGCAGCTGCTCCTGGGCGCGTACTCGGCACTCTCCCGGCAGATCGCGACGAAGCGCGTCACCATGTATCCGCGGACCGAGCTCCTGGACGTGATCGTGGTCGACGGTCGCGCGCGCGGGATCGTCA
>DATGFI010000344.1:0-3114 GCA_035309205.1 Planctomycetota bacterium
TCCTGGACCTCCTTCAGGAGGTCCAGGCGGCAGTCACCGGCACTCCCTGGACGCGTAAGAATACCGTCCACACTTGGCCGGCTCGGCGCTGTCCTTGCCCTTCGTTGCAGTCTTTTATCGTCCGCCCCTTGCCCCTGGTTAGCCACATCCTGCTCTGCGACACCCGGATGCGCCGCACGCTGGAGGCAGGGACCCACCAAAGACCGTTGCGACCTCCGCACCGGCGACGCAGCCACCCAAGCTAGCGACCCGCAGCTGTCGGTGGATAGACTACTTCAGGCGCGACTTGATCGATTCCGTGTACCGAGCCGCGATGTCGAGGACTCGGCCGAGAATCGATACGGTCTCGTCAATTGACGCTGCGTCCGACACCTTCTCCTTTGCCAACACGTAGACCTCCCGAGACTTGGTCAACAGCGCCGTCGCCGTCTCCAGATCCAGAAAGAGCGTCTTGAGCTTCTCCGGTTCGGCGGGCGGGGTCTTCATCGCCTCGATCACCTCCCGTAGCATCACCCAACCATGGAGTTTCAAGCGCTCCGCCTCGGCCAGCAGGGTCTTCTCGGATCGCTCCTCGGCCGGGGCCGGCTTCTTTGTCGAGGGCCGCGCCGCCGGATCGGCGGACCATTCGGTCACTTCCGCGGTCTCGGTTCCCGTCTTCACCCGGACGGCAAACCCGGGGACGTCGTCGTGCCCCCAGACCGTCACGTCCCCGACCGTATACTTGAGGCACTTCTTCGGCTCGCCCTTCACCGGGACTTCCTCTTCGCTCATCTCGGTGACAATGGAGGTCTGGTCGCCGACCTGCACCTTGAGTGCCACGCGGTCAGCCCCGGGGCCTTCCTTCGGGATCCAGCGAAGAGTCGCGCCCGACTGGACGACGAGGCAGGGAATCTCCGCGTCGCCCACCTTCAGCGACTCCTCGCGAAGGACGCGCGCCTTGTCGGAGCCGAAAACGAACACGCGCTCCGCGGTCGCCTGATTGCCGGCGACCGCTTCGATCCGAACCACTGCGGCTTCATCGGTGAGCGTTGTCAGCACGTGGTCCTCGTGCGATACCGTCTCGCCGAGGGTCTTCTTCCATCGAACCCAGGTCCCGACCGGCTGCGTCGGCCACGCGTGGAGCTTCTTGAGGTCGTGGAAGACAATGGCCGGCGGAGGAGGCGGCGCGGGGGCAGGCGGAGGAGGAGGCGGCGGCGGCGGGACAGCGGCGAGCGCCGCCTTCACGTCCTGCTCGCTTTTGAGCTTTGCCAGGGCCGCGGCGATCCTCTTCTGGGCGGCGGCCTGGGCGGCGAGTTCCTCCACCGCCTGGGCGGTCCCCACGCGGGTCTTTCGCGGCGCGGACTTCGAGGCGGCGACTCCGACCTCGCGGACCACGTCGATCCGCCGTTCCGACGCGTCGAATTCCTTCTCCAGGAAGGAAACGGCTTCGACGGCGGCCTCCGGGACCTTCGCTCCCTCGGCTCGCTTGCGCTGCGACACGGCCTCGTCGAACCTCAAGTCGAGCTCCGAGGGCGCGGCATCCTTCTTCGTGGCCTCGGGCTCGGCCTCCTCCTCCGGCGGGGAAACCTTGTCTTTCACCCAGTGGTACGCCCACTTGGAAGCGGGGATGACATAGAGATCGGCATAGGTGTTGCCGTCAGGGGATCTGACAAAGAATGTGGCGACGAGGGCGCCAATGATGCTCAGGAAGACGAACCAGCGGAAGATGCGGCCGACATTGCTTCTCTTCCTCGGTTGGAACCGCGGGGCCGCGTTTCGGAGCCCGGTGGGTCGAGCGGGCCGGGCGGCGGCGAGAACCCGCGTTGAGACATTCCTGTTCATGGCGCCTCCTTCCCATCCGGGACTGGAAGAACAGGCTCGCCTCTTCGATCAACTTCTGGTGGCTTTCAGTATACTCCCGGCCGCCTGTCCTACAACTACAAATGCTCCCATCGATGACTGGTTGTTCCGCGATGATCACGCTGGAACGACTTCCCATGTTCGGCCGCGTTGGCACCGTCCGGGAGATGATCAAGGTCGTCGTTGTCGCATTTCAAAGCGCATTTCGCGCTTTGGGTGATCCCGAGCGCATTCAGAACACCCGATTTAGGACACTTTAGGACCGTCGCGTGAACGGCGAATCGTCGGCTCGGTCAGGACTCGACCGAAGATCCTGCCCCCTATTGTTCCGGCCCCGCACTCCTGATAGAATCGGTTTTAGATGAGCGATTTGATTGTCAGCCAGCCAGGAGTGTTGGGCGGGAAGCCAGTGATTCGCGGAACGCGGATCTCGGTCGCCTTTATCCTTCAGTGCATGGCTTCGGGAATGACCGTGGACGCGATCCTCAGCGCGTATCCTCACCTTACGCGCGAGGGTGTTCTGGCGGCCGTGGACTTCGCCGCCCGGGTCATGGAGGGCGAGTCGATACAGCCGCTTCGCGCGGGCTAGATGTCCAGGATCCTCTCGGACGAAAACATCCCTCCCGCCCTGACTCAGGCCCTGCGAACCGCAAACCATGACGTCCTTTCCATCCATGACCTCGGCCTTCAGGGAGCATCGGATGAGGACGTACTTTAGGCCGCCAATAAGGACGGTCGAATACTCCTGACCGCCGACAAGGATTTCGGGTTGATCCTTGAACTGTGCCCGCTGGCGGGCAAAGGGAGAGTCATTCTCCTCCGCTATCAGATCCTCGACTGGAACAAGATCGCCGCGGAGCTCACGGCCACTCTGGAGGCGACTTCAGCGGAATTCGAAAGGGCATCGGCTCTGCTGATCGTCCTGTCCGAAGGCCAGTATCGGATCCGGCGCTGGATGGGGAGCGTCTAGATGACGCTGCTCCGTAAGGTCAGCGCGAGCTTCGAAATGATCAAGGTCGTCGTTCGTGAATTTCAAAGCGCAATGCGCGCTTTGAGTGACCTCGGGCGCATCGGAAACACGGGGTTTAGGACAGTTTAGGACAGCGCACCCGCACCGATCGAGACCGGGTACAACCTCTCTCATTCGATTGAGATACTCCATCACGCATGATAGAGTAATGGCATTGAAAGGTGTATCGATGAAGCCGGCACGACGTGGAGTATTGGATCCTCTTGAGCCCACGCGCCAGATGCAGCACGCCCACGTGTTCATCC
>DATGFI010000345.1:0-2143 GCA_035309205.1 Planctomycetota bacterium
ACGACGTGCGCCGGCCCTGAGGACCCGAGCAGGGGGGGATTCGGGGGCGTCGCTCGCTCCAGGATGTGCAGACCCGGGCTTCACCATCGGCCCGTCTCCTTCGATCCTCGCCGTCGCTGGATCGAAGCCCACGTTATCAACGGCCCAGGGAATCGAGATCCGGTCGTCGGCCAGCGACGTACCACGGGGAGAGATTCGGAGGCCTTGTGTTCCGGGGTCTGGCAATGGTGGCTATGCTGTCGTTCGGATGGCCCGCTCCATCGCTCGCTCAGGACATCCCCAAGCCAGCTCCGCCTCCCCAAGAAACGCCCAAGAAGGACGAGAAGCCCTCCGAGGCCCCCAAGACCCAGGAAGTCGTCGTGACGGGACGGTCGCTCGACCTGACGGGGGTCGCCGATTCCGCGACCGAAGGGAAGGTCGGACAGAAGGAGATCGAGAACCGGCCCCTTCAAAGGCCCGGCGAGGTTCTCGAGACGGTGCCGGGCCTCATCGTCACGGAGCACTCGGGCGACGGCAAGGCCAACCAGTATTATCTCCGCGGCTTCAACCTCGACCACGGCACGGACTTCGCCACCTGGGTGAACGGGATGCCCATCAACCTTCCCACCAACGCCCACGGCCAGGGCTACACCGACCTCAGCTTCCTGATCCCCGAGCTGATCGAATCGATCGATTTCCGGAAGGGCCCCTATTACGCCGACGAAGGGGACTTTTCGGCCGCGGGCGCCGTCCACCTCGACTACTTCGACCGCCTGGAGCACGGCCTGGCGACGGTGACGCTGGGGACGAACGGCTACGAGCGCGCGGTCGCCGCCCAGTCGTGGAAGGCGGGGGAGGGGGATCTCCTTCTGGCTGCCGAAGCCTTCCATTATGACGGGCCCTGGGACGTCCCGGAGAACTACGTCCGTCAGAACGCGGTCCTGCGCTACAGCGAAGGCGACTCGACTCGGGGCTGGAACGTGACGGCGATGGCCTACCGGGGAACCTGGACGTCCACCGACCAGGTCGCCAAGCGCGCGGTGGAATCGGGCCGGATCGACCGCTTCGGAACGCTCGACCCGAGCGACGGGGGAAAGAGCCATCGCTACAGCCTCTCTGGCCAGTGGCACAGCGGCGATAAAGACGGGATGTGGCGGGCGCACGCCTACCTCGTGGATTACCAGCTTCAGCTCTTCTCGGACTTCACGTACTTCCTGAAGGACCCCGTCAGCGGCGACCAGTTCGAGCAGGCCGAGCGGCGGTCGATCCTGGGGGGCGACGTCGCCTACGACCTCTTCAGCAGATGGATCGGACAGGATCAGAAAACGACCTTCGGGGTCCAGACCCGAAACGACTGGATCCGCGACCTGGGCCTCTCTCACACGAAGGACCGCCAGGTCCTCTCGACGACGTCCGACGACGATGTGGTCCAGGACAGCGTCGCGCTCTATGTCTCGAACAACACGCAATGGACGGACTGGCTGCGGAGCATCGTGGGACTTCGGGGAGACTATGACTGGTTCAACGTCAAGAGCACGATCCCCCAGAACGCCGGCACCCATCACCAGGGGATCGCGAGCCCCAAAGCGAGCCTCGTCCTGGGCCCCTGGCAAAACACCGAGTTCTACCTGAACGGAGGCCTGGGCTTCCACTCGAACGACGGCCGCGGGACGACACTCACCCTGGACCCGAGCACCCGCACGCCGGTCTCGCCGGTGACGGCCCTGGTTCGCGCCAAGGGGGCGGATGTCGGGGTGCGGACGACGATCGTCCCGGGGCTCCAGAGTACGGTCTCCGTCTTTCTCCTGGACATCGACTCGGAACTCGTCTTTCTGGGCGATGCGGGAACGACCCAGCCCAGTCGGCCCAGCCGGCGCTACGGCGTCGAGTTCGCCAACTACTACACTCCGGTCTCGGGGTTGACCTTCGATGCCGACTTTGCCACGGCGCATGCCCGGTTCACGGACCACGCTCCCGCAGGAAACTACATCCCCGGGGCGGTCGAAGGGGTTCTGGAGGTGGGCGGAACCCTGCAGCTGGACAATGGACTGCTTGCCAGCCTGAGGCTTCGGTATTTCGGCCCCCGGCCCCTGATCGAGGACGACAGCGTCCGCTCGAACTCGACCACCCTCGTCAACGGACGCCTCGGCTACAAGTGGAAGAG
>DATGFI010000346.1:0-2116 GCA_035309205.1 Planctomycetota bacterium
GACGGCTCAGGGTCCTTGAAATTGAAAGGAACTTCCGGGAGCGGCGGCGGCGCGGGTCGTTCCTCGGCCTCGAGCGACGGCCAGCCCCAATAGGCGTGATAGAACGCCCGCGTCAGGTTCATGAATTTTTCGCGCTGCCTCTGCGTCTCGACCACGTCGATCAGCGAGGCGAGCATGAGTCCGGTCCCCGCCGCGGCCGCGACGGTGCCGGCCGTCCGCAGCGTCTGCGAGGCGTGGGGGTCCTGGGACATCCCCGAGCCCACCGCGGCGGCCATCAGGCCCCCCGCCGCCATGAGCGTGGATCCCGTCGAATACTGGGTGTCGGACGGCACGTAGGGGATGGGATGTTCGGGCCGCGAGCAGGCCCCCAGGAGGACAAGCAGGATCGCCCCGCATCTCATGACCTTAGAGTACGCCGATTTCCCTCCCGGATCAAGGTCGAGTGACGTGGGAACGGAAAAGACTCTCCCCAAGGGAGGATCGCGCTCGGAAGCGGCGCCGGAGGCGCTTAGCGGTCGATCTCGCCCAGGACGATGTCGATCGAGCCCAGGATCGCGATCAGGTCGGCGATCAGGTTGTTCTTGCCGACCTCGGACATGATGGCCAGGTTCACGAAGCTCGGCGCGCGCACCTTGCAGCGCGTGGGGATCTCGGACCCGTCGCTGACGATGTAGAAGCCCAGCTCGCCGCGCGGATTCTCGATCGCGGTGTAGGCCTCGCCCACGGCGGGCTTGATCTTGCGGAGATCGGCCGCGTACTTCCCGGCCGGCAGTCCGTCCATGATCTGCTTCACGATCTTGCAGGACTCGATCATCTCCTCGATGCGCAGCCAGTACCGATTCCAGCAGTCGCCCACGACGCCGACGTCGTTGGAGCCGATCGGGACCTTAAACTGGTACTTCTCGTATCCGGAGTACGGCATCGCCTTGCGGACGTCGTAGTTGACGCCCGAGGCGCGCAGGTTCGGGCCCGTGAAGCCCCAGTCGAGGGCGGATTCGGCGCTGATCACCCCCAGGCCCTTGGTCCGGGTGAGGAAGATCGAATTGCCGCTGAGGAGCTCGTTGTAGTCCTTGATGCGCTCGTCGAACTGGTTGAGGAAATTCGCGACCATCTCCCAGAACTTCTTGTCCACGTCCTTCATCACGCCGCCGACCTTGACGTAGTTGTAGGTCAGCCGCGCGCCGCAGACGTGCTCGAACATGTTGAGGATGAGCTCGCGCTCGCGGAAGGCGTAGAGGAACGGCGTGAAGGCGCCGATGTCCAGGCCGTAGGTCCCGAAGGCCAGGAGGTGGGAGGCGATGCGGTTCAGCTCCGCCATGACCACGCGGATGGCCTGCGCGCGGGGAGGGATTTCGATGGTCAGCAGCTTCTCGACCGCCAGGCAGAACGCCAGGTTGTCGCTCATCGACGAGAGGTAGTCCATCCGGTCCGTGTACGGCACGAACTGCTCGTACCGGAGGTTCTCGCCGATCTTCTCGGCGCAGCGGTGCAGGTAGCCGACGACGGGCGTGACCTCGCTCACCATCTCCCCGTCGGTGCGGATGACCAGGCGCAGGACCCCGTGGGTGGAAGGATGCTGCGGCCCCATGTTCAGGAGCATGTCCTGGGTTTCGATGGGCTTGGACACCGTCGCCATAGGGGGCTCTGGATCCTTCCTAGTTCAGGGGCTTGACCTGGGAGTACGCGCCCACGCGGTCGGGCGTCGCGGGCGTCACCAGGTAGGAGCGCTGATCCTGATCGTTGTTCTTCGCCATGGTCTGCGCGTGGATCTTCTTCTGAAGCTTGATCAGGCCGTCCAGGAGCGCCTCGGGGCGCGGCGGGCAGCCGGGAACGTAGATGTCCACGGGAACCACCTTGTCGACGCCCTTGACGACGCTGTAGCCCCACTTGTAGTAGGGGCCGCCGCCGATCACGCAGACACCCATCGCGAGCACGTATTTGGGTTCGGGCATCTGCTCGTAGAGCTTCTTGACGACGAGCGCCATCTTGGCGTTGACGGTGCCCGCGACGATCATGAGGTCGCTCTGTCGGGGAGAGGCGCGGGGGATGATGCCCAGCCGGTCCCAGTCGTAGCGGGAGGCCGCGGTGGCCATCATCTCGATCGCGCAGCAGGCGA
>DATGFI010000347.1:0-8201 GCA_035309205.1 Planctomycetota bacterium
CCGGGGGAAGGCTCGGTACATTACTCGCCGCTGTCGCCGGTGAGCGTCGCCATGTTCGTCGCGACCTTCGGCGGGACGGGCATCCTGATCAAGCGCTTTGTCGACCCCCGCTTGTTCGTCCATCTCCCGGCGGCCGCGGGAGCGGGCTTCGTCGTCGCCGGCTTCCTCTCCTACGTGTTTTACAAAATCCTGTCCACGACCCAGTCGACAAGCCAACCCCGGGCGGAAGAGGCGATCGGGCTCGAGGCCGAGATCACCGTCCCGATCCCCAACAACGGCCTGGGCGAGATCGCCTACACGGTCCGAGGCACGCGCCTGACGAATCACGCCCGGTCGTCGGACGGCAAGGAGCTTCCCGCTCGGCTGACGGTCAAGATTCTGAAGCAGGTCGGCAATACGTACATCGTTGAAAAGGCACAGGGCTAAGGGAGGGTTGCAATGAGTCATCTGGTGTCCATGCTCTCGCAGACCGAAGGCGGCGGCCTCCTGGGGCCCGGCCTGATCGCGCTGGTGGTCCTCGGGCTCCTGTTCATGCTCGTGGTGTTCATCATCATGTTCGTGAGCCGCTACACGAAGGTGGGCCCAAACGAAGTGCTGATCGTGTCCGGTCGGCGCCGCGCGATCTCGGACGCCGCCGGACGCTCGAAGGTCGTGGGCTTCCGCATCGTGAAGGGCGGCGGCACGTTCGTGTGGCCGGTGTTCGAAAAGGCGGAGACCCTCTCCCTCGAGCTGATGACGATCGACGTCAAGACCCCGTCGGTCTACTCGATTTCAGGAGTTCCCGTCCGCGTGGACGGCGTCGCTCAGATCAAAGTGCGCGGCGAGGACGTCGCCATCGCGACGGCGGCGGAACAGTTCCTGTCGAAGACGCCCACGGAAGTCATGTCGATCGCCCATCAGACGCTGGAAGGCCACCTGCGCGCGATCATCGGCAAGATGACCGTCGAGGAGCTCTATAAGGACCGCGACAAGTTCGCCCAGAACGTTCAGTCGGAGTCGGCGACCGACTTCGCCAACATGGGCCTGCAGATCGTGTCGTTCACGATCAAAGAGGTTCAGGACGACCAGGGCTACCTTGACGCCCTGGGCAAGCCGAAGATCGCCGAGGTGAAAAAGGAGGCGATCGTCGGACAGTCGATCGCCGACCGCGAAGCGACGATCCAGAGCTCGAAGAACATCCAGGCAGGACAGGAAGCCCGCTTCCTGGCGGAGTCGGCGGTGGCTGCGTCCAAGCGCGACTACGAAATGAAGCAGGCCGACTACCAGGCCTCCATCAATCAGAAAAAGGCCGAAAGCGACCTGGCCTACGATCTGCAGAAGTACAAGTCGCAGCAGGCCGTGAAGCTGGAAGAGATGAAGGTGCTCGACATCGAAAAGGAGCGGATGATCGAGATCAAGCAGAAGGAGCTCCAGGCGACCGTGCAGCGGCCCGCCGAGGCCGAGCGCTTCCGCATCCAGCAGATCGCCGAAGCTTCGAAGTTCCAGACCATCGCCGAAGCCGAGGCGCGGGCGCTGTCGGCCCAGAACATCGGTCGAGGCGAAGCCGAAGCCGTCAAGGCGAAGGGGCTCGCGGAGGCCGAAGCGGTGCGGGCGAAGGGCTTGGCCGAGGCCGAGGTCATCCTGGCCAAGGGCCAGGCCGAGGCCGAATCCATGAGGAAGAAAGCCGAAGCCTGGCGGAGTTATACCGAGGCGGCCATCGCCCAGATGTTCATTGAGAAGCTGCCCGAGCTGGCCAGGGCCATCGCCGAGCCCCTGGGCCGGACTGAAAAGATCACGATCATCTCCAACGGAGGCGACGGGATCGGCGCGTCGAAGGTGACCAAGGACATCGTCGACATCATCGCCCAGCTGCCCCCGGTGCTGGAAGGCGTGAGCGGCGTCAACCTGAAGGAGCTGATCGGAAAGATCCCGGGAGCGTCGAAGAAGCCCTAGGTCCAAGGAATCCGGTGCGCCCCCCGCCCGTCAGGCGGGGGGCGTTCCTTTTTATCCCCGCAGATGCCAGGCCTTGGGCTGCAGGAAGGCCCGGATGCCGGTGGTGGAGAGGGTCGAGCCGATGCCCGAATGACCCCGGCCCGACCAGGGAAGCCGGGGGCTCACCCGGTCGCAGCAGTTCCAGTATGCGCTCCCCGCGTTCACCCGGGAGAGCAGGCGTTCGGCCCGGGCCCGGTCCTTGGAATATACCCCGGCCGTAAGTCCGTACTCGGTGTCGGCCATCAGCGCCGAGGCCTCCTCGTCGCTGTCCACGCGAAGAAGTCCGATGATCGGCCCGAACGATTCCTCCCTCATGACCTTCATGGTGTGGCGGACCTCGAGCAGGACCGTCGGCTCGAAATAGTTCCCTCGGATCCGCTTGCCGCCCAGGACGAGCCGGGCGCCTTTCGAGACCGCGTCGGCGACCTGGTCCTCCAGGACGGCAACCTGAGCCGCTCGGGCGAGCGGGCCGATATAGGTGGCGGGATCGGCCGGATCGCCGACCTTGAAGCCCCGGACCGTCCTCAGGAAGGCGTCGACAAAGGGCTCGTAGATCTTCGCGTGGACGTAGATCCGCTCGACCGCGCAGCAGCTCTGACCCGTGTTGTAGAAGGCCCCGTCGGCGAGCGCTTCCGCCGCGCCGGAGACGTCGACGTCCTCGCAAACGTAAACCGGATCCTTGCCGCCGAGTTCCAGCTGCACCGGAATCATGCGTCCGGCCGCCGATTCGGCGATCTTCCTCCCGGTCGCATAGGATCCGGTGAAGAAGATGCCGTGGACGGGCTTCTTCATCAGCTCGGCGCCGACCTCGCCGGAGACGACAAAGACCGAGAAAGCGCCGCCGGGCAGGCCCGTCTCCTGAAACAGGTTTCCGATGGCCAATCCCGTCAGGGTGGCATATTCGGACGGCTTGTAGAGGACCGCGTTCCCCGTCAGGAGCGCGGGAAGGAAGACGTTGGACCCCACGTAGTACGGGTAGTTCCAGGCCGAAATATTGACGATCAATCCGAGGGGCTCGAGGGTGATCTTCTCCTCGAGCTTGTGCACGGGGTCGTTCAGAACGACCTCCTCGCGCAGGACCCGGGGCACCTGCTCGAGGAAGAAATCGATCCGGCTCAGGGTCCCCTCGATCTCGTTTCGGGACTGGGTGATCGGCTTGCCGACCTCCGAGGTGAGGGTCTGGGCGAGTTTCTCCTTTCGATCCACCAGGAGGCCGCGGAAGCGCCGGAGGATTTCGAGGCGATCCGGGACCGGCGTTTCCGCCCAGGCCGCCTGATCGCCCCTTGCCCGGTCCAGTTTCTCCCGCATGGCCGCGGGAGTCGTCTCGGGAATCTCGGCCAGGACGTCCCCCGTCGCGGGATTCAGGATCTTCATGACACTAAAAGTAGTTCGACGTGATGCCGCCGTCGATCACGATCGTCGCCCCGTTGGTCCAGGTCGAATCGTCCGACGCCAGATAGAGCGCCATGTTCACGATGTCGGCGGGTCGGCCGAAGCGACCCATCGGGATGCGGTTGATGCGCTTCGTCTTCTCGGCGGGTTCTTTGAGCAGCCATTCGGTGAGCAAGGGCGTCTCGATCGGACCGGGACAGATGGCGTTCGCACGGACGCCCACGGGCCCGAACTGGACAGCCAGCGATTTCGTCAGCGCGATCACGGCTCCCTTCGAGGCCGTGTAGGCGTCCTGAGGCACGGTGCATCCGAGCATCGCCACGAAGCTGGCGATGTTGATGACCGACCCGCCGCCTCGCTTGATGATCTCGGGGATCCCGTATCTGCAGGGGAACGCCGTCCCCTTCACGTTCACCGCAAAGACGCGGTCCCAGACCTTCTCCTCGGTGTCGATCACCGAGTGATCGTCGGGAGGAAAGATGCCCGCGTTGTTGTAGAGCACGTCCAGCCCGCCATATTTCTGGACCGCCGCCTCGACCAGGGCCTTGCAGTCCGATTCCCTGGACACGTCCGCCCGCACGAAGTGCGTGCCGGCGACGTCAGGGCCCTCCTTGATGTCTGTGCGGACGACTCTCGCCCCTTCCTTCGCGAAAAGCCTGGCGGCCTCGAGCCCCATTCCGCTCGACGCGCCGGTGATGATGCAGACCTTGTCCTTCAGCCGCATGTCGCCCCCCTAGATGATCTCGAAATAGCGCCGGAGCTCCCAGGTCGTCACGGCATCGCGGAACTGTGCCCATTCCCAGCGGCGGGTGCGGACGAAATGGTCGACGAACGCGTCGCCGAACAGGCTGCGCGCGATCTGGGAGGCCTCCAGGCGATCCGTCGCCTCCGCCAGCGTGCGTGGAAGGCGGGGAATGGTCGTATCCTGATACGCGCTCCCCTGGATCGGCGGGCCGTCCAGCGTCAACCGGTTCTCGACGCCGTCCAATCCGCTCGCCAGCGCCGCGGCGATGGCGAGGTAGGGATTCAGGTCGGCGCCTCCGATACGGACCTCCACGCGCGTCGACTTGGCGCCGCCGGGAATGACCCGGAAGGCGGTGGTACGGTTGTCGATGCCCCAGGTCGACTTGGTAGGCGACCAGTAGCCGTCGACCAAGCGCTTGTAGCTGTTAACGGTGGGCGCGAAGAAGGGGAGTATTTCGGGGAGTGCGCGGAGCTGGCCGGCGAGGAAGCTCTTGAACAGGGGGCTCATTCCCGTCGCGTCCCGTGCGTCGTGGAAGACATTCTTCGCCCCTGCGGCATCCCAAAGGCTCAGGTGAAGGTGGCCCCCGCATCCGGGGAGGGTCGCATTCCACTTGGCCATGAAGCTGGCCAGGTTGCCGTGGCGGTAGGCGATCTCCTTCACGGCGGTCTTGAAGAGGACCGCACGGTCTGCGGATTCCAAGGCGTCCGAGTAGGCGATGGCCGCTTCGTACACGCCGGGTCCGGTTTCGGTATGCAGTCCTTCGATGGGAATTCCGAAGGCGCGGAGCTGGTCCATGAGCGCGGCGACGTAGGGCTGATGCAGGCTGGCACGGAGCACCGAGTATCCGAACATCCCGGGGGTGAGCGGCTCCGGATCGGCGTAGCCCTTGGCAGCGAGCGTCTGGGGAGTCTCCTTGAAGTTGAACCACTCGAACTCGGCGCCGCACTTGGCGGAGTATCCTCCCTTCCGGGCCCGATCCAGGACCTTCTTCAGAAGCTGTCTCGGACAGACGTCCAGGGGCCGGTCCTCGTCTCCGACGAAGTCGCCAAGGAAGAACGGGGTCTGGGAGTCCCAGGGAATCGTGCGATGTGTGGTCAGGTCGACTTTCACCTTCGCATCGGGATATCCGGTATGCCAGCCCGTGTATTTCGAATTGTCGTAGACGACGTCGGCCGAGTCCCACCCGAAGACGACGTTGCAGAAGCCGAACCCCGATTCGGCCGCCGAGAGGAACTTGGCCTTCTGAAGGTACTTTCCGCGCAGGACGCCGTCGATGTCGGTGACGGCGACCTTGATTTTCTCGTGCGGGGAGCGGGCGATGTCCCTCAGGATGGATCGAGTTCGGGCCTCTCTCAAGCGGACCTCCCTGGAAGCGGCTGTATTCAGGATAGAACCTCGGATCCGTCTGATCCAGCCCTATCCGGGCCGGCTTACAAGATCCTAAACTTCCGCACCCGAAGAAAGGGCTGTCGTCGCCTCGGTCACCAGCTTGGCGTAGGCATCCCTTCGGGCTTCGTAAGGAACGCTCCGGTCGGCCCCGACCGGTTCATGGAACGTGATCTGCATCGGGCGGCGCTGGATGTACCTGGTCCCCCGAGGCAGGATGCGGTGCGCTCCCTCGATACGGACCGGAACGACGGGCGCCCCGGTCTGGTAGGCGATCTTGGCGAAGCCCGGGGTAAAGCCGAGAAAGCGGCCGTCGGGGGAGCGTCGACCTTCAGGAAAGATGGCCAGGTGACAGCCTTTGCGGAGCCACTCGGCCCCCCTTTCGAGGCTGGAGGAGGACCCCTTCTTGCGCTCGAAGGGAAAGGTGTTGAAGAGAAATTCGATCACCGCCACGACGGGCTTCGGCATCGTATAAATGGTGTCGCGCGCGGCGGCCGTGCGCACTTTCGTCACCTCACGAATCGGAAGGGCCGCGAAGAGAGCCGCGATGTCGATATGGCTGGCGTGATTGGCGATCAGGATCGACGGGTGGCCCAGGCGCGGGATTCCGCGAATCTGCATGCCGCAGCGGATCTTGAGGTAGACCCGCAGAGCCAGGTGCGCGAGCAGCTGGAGGCCTTCTTTGATCGCCGTCATGTCCGGACTCCTGCAAGCGTGGTGCCAGACGCCCGGCAACTTCCTGGGGGCGTCGATTGTGAAGGCTTCTGCGCACTGGTAGGATTCATCCGGTGAAGAAGGCGCTTTGGGCGGCCGTAATTGCAGGGAGCCTGATCCTCTTCCTGGAACTGCTGTGCGGGCTGCTTTGGCTCTTGAGGGGACAGCCCCCTCCCTTGTGCCGGAGTCCTCTGCCGGCCGGCTCGGCTTACAAGGTGCTCGTGCTGGGCGACATCCAGAAGGGCCTGGCCAACTTCGCCAATGTGCTGGAGCTTGTCGGACAGGAACGCGTCGGCTTCATTCTTCAGACCGGCGACCTGGTTGCGGAGAACGACCCCGGCCACTATCGGCTGGTCAAGCTTGCCGTCGAACGGTCCGGGACGAAGGTGCCGTTCCTGGTGACGCCCGGCAACCACGATCTCAAGGGCAATCCGGAGTTATTCGAACGAGAGATCGGTCCCCTGGAGCAGTCCTTCGTGGCTGGAGAGGTCGCGTACATTCTCATCCAGAACGCTTGGGAGACGCCGCCGGACGTCCGGCATCTGGAGGAGCGGATCGCCGCGGCGGGGCCCCATCGCGCCGTGGTTCTGGCGATGCACCAGGCACCGTTCGACCTTCACGGGGAGCCCCGGCCGGAGTACGCTCCTTTCCTCCGGTGGCTGGAGAAAAGCGGGGTGGCCTACCTCCTGACCGGCCATGTGCACGCCTATCTCCGGAAGACCGTCGGGTCGACGACCGTCATCGTGAATGGGGTCGGCGGAGACTTTGATTCCTGGCAGCTGGATCAGAAGGTTTACGCCACCCTCCTGGACGTTGACGGCGTGAAGATCACGGACCGGCACGTCGAGCGGGCTCCGGAACACGGATTCGTCGAGAATCTGGACCACCTCGCCCTGGGTCACCTCTCGGAGTCGTTCCGCCGGTCCCCCCTGCGCTGCTGGGGTGCCAACCTGTTCCTGGCCGGAGGGCTGGTTTGGGCGCTTCGAAGAATATTCGCGAAACGCGAACCTTTTGGATCTCTTCCCGGTTAGAGGGTCTGGATGCATCGAGAGCAGATCCGGGAGCTCCTGAAGGAGCAAGGGTGCAGCCCCGACGAGGCTGACCTCAATAGCATCGAGAGCGCGTTAAGCCTCCTGAAAACCCTCCCCGACCTGGAACCCTCCCCGGACCTCTGGAAGAGAATCGACTCGAAGTTGCCCGCACGGCGGCCCGCCCGTGTCCTCAAGTTCTGGCTGCGGGCGGCGACGGCGGCCACGATCATGGTCGCCGCCCTTAGCTTCGCGGTGCTCGTCCACACACCGCGAACGGGGGGCTTGCCCGTCGTGCAAGAGACCGGCAAGCCCCTGAGCTCCTGGAACGATCGATATACCTCCGAGCAGTTCAGCACCCTCCTCATCCCGGGCGTCGGCCTCCTCAAACTGAATCATCACGCGACCCTCCGCTTCGAACATCCCCGCCGCGTCATCCTCGAATCCGGCGACGTGTTCGCCGAAATCGAGCCGTCGGGCAAAGGTTTCGAAATCTGCTCCGGCGAAACGACCGCGCGGGTGAAGGGCACGAAGTTTGGCGTCAGCGCCCCTGCGACCGTCTATGTCGTCGAGGGAGCGGTCGAGGTGACCAGCCCGCGAGGTCAGCTGCACCTGGGGCCGCGGCAGGCCTCGGTGGAATCGCGTCTGGTCGAGCTGGGCGCGGAGGACCACATGAGATGGCTGGCCCGGTACGAGCGGCCAGCCGTGAGACTCAAGCTCGATCCGCAGGACCTGACGACCATCACCCCCGGCGCCCCTTTGAAATGGAACCTGATCCTCGAAACCGACGCCCTCGCCCCCCTCACCCTCGGAAAGCCCCGCGACGTCTCGCAGTATTTCTCGCTGATCGTCAACAATGTCGCTCGCCCCTTGGACGCCACCCGGATCACCGTCAAAGCCGCTCGAAGCGGCCCCGCGGGAATCATTCGGATGGACGTCGGCCATCCCTGCGTCCTCGAATGCGC
>DATGFI010000348.1:0-3665 GCA_035309205.1 Planctomycetota bacterium
CAGTTGAGCTACGGGGGCGTGCGGGGATGGGGGGATAGAGACTGTCCGCCGAGCGAACCTCGGCTCAAGAAACCTAGCGTCTTCGCTTGAAGGGGAGATCCTGGGATGGGGTCATGCGTCGGAGATTATGCGCGATCGGGCTGCCGGACACAAGGCCGACCTGTGCGGAATTGGCCCGGTTCCCCCGTCACGGAATCAGGTTGGGGCCGCCGGCCGGGGATCTGCCGCGCTGGGCGTCAGGGCAGGACGGCCACCCCGACGTAGAAGAATCCGCCCAGGCCTCCCACCGAGGTGTCGCCGCTTAGGACCCTGGGGGAATACGTCCACTGAGCGTACTGGAGATCCGCTCCGAGCGTGAGGGAATAGTGATGCGTCAGGTTGAGTCGAAACTCGTATCCGACGGAGGCGCCGACCGTCCCGTTGAAGCTGCCGAAACCGGATTTGGTGTCGGTGAACGTTTCGTAGGCGATTTGCGCCCGCAGGACATGATCCCACTTGAATCGTCCCGAGGTGGTCGTGTCCTTGGCATGAGCGAAGCGCCAGGTGACGACGGGACCCACGGACAGGATCTGAACTTCCTGCCAGAAGGACCCCTGGGCTCCGATCCCGATTCGCCAGTCGTCATTGAGGCTGTAAAGGCCTTCGACGCCGAAGAGCGCTTGCCCGGTCCCCTGAATCTGATGAACCACATGGTCCGTCCCGACCGCGCTGAACTTGGTGTCCACGAAGAGGGCCCCCGCATAGGCATCGAACGAGAACGGTCCGTTGACGGGAGCAGGTGCATCCTGCGCGAGCAGCTCGGCAGAGTCCGCCGGTTGCCCTCCCGGGGAAAGGGAGCGGAAATCCTCGGCGGGTGTCTCCAGAAGCGACCGCGGCAGGGGGGGATCCGTATCGGCGTAGGCCAGCGCCCCCGTCAGGAGCAGGGCTCCCAGCAGCCCGCCCGCCCGCTTCCACCGACGGGGGAGGAAGAGAAGGAACGAGATTCCCCCCGCTAAACATATCCAGCCCACTCCCTCCGTCCGAGGACCCCCCGCGTCGACGCTGGCGATGCACCCGCCCTTGGTACTGGAGACGGGAGGCGCCGTGAGCGAAAAGTCGTCCGTCGTTCCGCTCATGGGGCTCCACGCGGAGCTCACTCCGAACATCGTGACGGTCCGAGCCTGCCAGTGAAACGTCCCCGAGGTTCCGTTGATGACGATCGGGGTCTGGAAGCCCCCTGCGCCGAACGGTCCGACGCTCGTGGGGAGATTGGTGAACGGAGAACCGGAGGGCTCGACCTCAAACTCGACCCGCACCAGGTATCCGAGCGAATCCGTGCCCGCCTGGGCAAGAAGGATGATGCCGCTTTCCGCGCTGCCTCCGGGCGGCACGGTGGCTCCGGTGAGGGATGCCCTCTGGGTCAGAGCCGTTGCCAGAGAGACCGTGCTCTGGTCGACCGCGAAATCCATGGCGGATTCGGAGTTATTCCCGAAGGAGACCCAGATGGACGCGAGGCCCGTGGAGCTGAGTCCCCGGGCCCGCCAGTGATAGCCCGTCCCCGTCGACAGGCCCGTCAGAACCACCGTGATCACGGAGCCGCTCGCGGCGGTCGCGGCCTGAATCTGTGTCCCGGTCCCGTCAAAGGCCACCCCGATCGGCTTTGCCTCCGCCTCCATGCCGACCATTCCGCTCGGGGAACTGACGGTTCCCTGGATCGTGACCTGGGTTTCCGTCGTGAAGCCGCCGACGGGGATGACGGAGTTATCGGCGGTGTGGAACTGCCCCAGCGTCCCGATTGAGACCGAGCCCAGCGTGACCAGGCCGCCCGAGACCGCGCTTCCGCTGGGCGCAAGCGCGTCGCCCCAGGACATTCCCTGAGCGATGATGGTTCCGGGCACGGTCGGGTCGAGCGTGGCCGTATAGGAGCCCGTCCCGAAGGAGGGCATGTCGGCCGTGAGCAGGAGCGTGATTGAAGTTCCTGCGGGAATCGTCAGACTCAGATTGTCGTAGGTCAATGTCGCGTTGGCTCCCGAGGGGACGACGGTCTCGCCCGCCGGATTCTGGAAATACGCGTTTCCAGTGAAGATCGGAATATCGCCGCCGTCATAGACGCCGGGGGCGGATCCGGCATCGTTCCACAGGTGGACGGCCGCGGGGGTGGCGCCCTGACCCGAGAGTGAGAAGCTGAGCTGATGGAGCCGCACGTCCTCGCCGGCGGCGGCCGTCAGCGTGACCTGGAGGAGGGGCACCTCGGTCTGGCTGTTCGCGGGATTCTGCCCGGACGGATTCTGGGGGCCGGCCAGAACGGAGAGTCCTCCCTGACCCTGCACCTCCACCACGGCGGGGAGGAAGAACTGCTCGCCGCCGGGAATCGAGAAGGAAAGGTTCCGGAGTCCAGGAGGAGTGGGGGTCGCCAGACTGTAGGTCACGCTGACCAGGGCCTGGCTCGGCCCGGTTGGCGTCACCGTCGGAGCGCCCAGGGTGATCCCGGGACCCAGGCTCAGGTTTGAGAGGCTGGTGAAGCTGCCGGGTCTCTGGAAGGAGAACTGGAGCGTTCCGCTGGAGCTGCTCCCGTTGGGATCGAGGAAGAGGACCTGGGTCGCCAGGGGAGCCGGAGAAATCGATTGCTGAAGCAGCGTGAGCGACGGGTTCCCGGCCGTCACGGTGAAGTTGATCGACGAGAGGCCGCCCCGGGTATCGACCGGGGCAGGAGGCTGGACGGCAATGAACCCGGTGGCCGTCCCTCCGCTGAAGCTCAGATCGGGAGAAGTCGTCAGAACCGGCGACTTGTAGGTGCCGTTCAGGAAGTGATGTGCCGTCACCGTGTAGGAAGTGAGGGGGGGCGTATCGCTGGTTGCCGAAGGAATGTTGAGCGAATAGGTCCCGTCCGGATGGGTGACCGTCGTGGCCTGGGGCACTCCGTCGGCATCCGTCGCGACCACGATGGCGAGATTGCAGGCCGTCCCTGAACCCTGCACCGTGACCGTGCCGGATAGCGTCGAGAAGGCCGGCGCCGCCGGCGCGATCGTGCGCGCGTACATCCGGTCGTCCGGCGACAAGCAGCGGTCGTGGAGCGCGTCTCCCGGAGCCCTCAGAAGCGGCCAGGCTGCGGCGGAGAAGAACGGGGTGGTCGAGGCTCCCATGGCCGCCATCGCCTGGCTGAGGGCCGTGCTCTCCAGGTCCAGGAAGCCGCTGGGCGCCGAGGGCCCCGTGGTCGCCCATTTGGGGAATGATCCCGAAGGATCTCCGTTGACCTCGATGTCTCCATCCAGAAGGGTTCCACTGGCGGTATCGAAGGTGATGTACGTCACGGCGACTTCGGTCGCGATGTTCTGACCGAAGTAGTCGGTCGTGGCATTGGGCGTCAGGCAGGCCTGCAGCCTGCCGTCCCCGGACTGGGGGGCCCCGGTACTATTGGGCAGACGAATGAATTTGAGGCCTGCGCCGCTGACGTCCTGGAGCGACTGAAAGGCGTTTTGAAAGGCGGCTCCCGCCTGGGGGACCGTCGGCCAGTTGGCCTGGGGGAACCCGATCGGGTCGAAGGACCAGCTGAGGGTATGGGTGGCGTTGTTCCAGATGGACGGCGGGGAATTCGCGGTCCACGCGATCGGGATCCCGTTCTCCATGGCGATCCAGTAGGCGGGCGCCGGTCGCCCGCCCAGGAGGACGAAACAGATGATCCCCAG
>DATGFI010000349.1:0-2981 GCA_035309205.1 Planctomycetota bacterium
GCCCGCCGCTTTGTCGGCTGGGTCGTCAGCCGCCTTCCTGAGCACACCACGTAAAGAGCCACTCGCGGAAGGGGTCTCGGGGGAAAGGACCCGGTGCTGTTCGAAAGCTACCGGAGCCCGACGACAAGCTGGGGCAAAGGAAGTCTGTACCTCGCGAACACTGAGACTCGATACAGTTATCTGCGAAAGGAAGTCCGTCGGCGACCCGCAGCAGTCTTCCGGTGGGGAGAAGTCGATTCCTTCCGAAGATTCTCGTCCAGGGTGGAGAGGAATCTCCGGAGCGCCTGCTTGCCTTTCTTGTGGGCTTGTTTCATGTGTTGGATGAGAATCTCCGCATGATCCCTTTGGAACCAGTGCCCAGGGCCGCAATTCCGATGCATCTTGTCAGCTGGGTTTGAGCGGGCCTGTTTTGGACCTTTCACTGCCTCATGTTATCGTGGGTGGCGAGGAAATCAAATCGTCCGAGTTAGTCCTTTTAGGCCAGGAACGCATCCCCAATTGCGAGAGATGCCCCACGATCGCCTTTAAGAGGGGCACATTGTCGCCACAATTTAAACTGGCACATTTGGTAACGATTCCGGACTGGATACAAGACCTATTTCTATCTTAAGGATCCAGCGGGTAAGACCTTCACGGTCTTCACGGACCGAGTCCCCAATCCGACGTTCTTTGACTGGCTGAAACGATTTGGAGTGAAACTCGAACACTTCTGGCCCGACTAGTCGGGATCCTCTCTCCCGGGATGCTGACGCTCCAGATCCTCTCCGACTACAGGAGACACCGAATCGAGGGGGTGAATTGCCGGGGGCGGAGGGACCAGTCTCGGACCGTGAACACTCACATCCTCGCGGTTCGGGACTTCATCGGGTTTTTGGCAGGGAGGGGAGAGCTCCCCAAGCTGCTTCTCGAGTCCCTCCCGTACGTAAAGGAGCCGCATCTTCTTCCGCGGAATACGCTCTCGCACGCTGAGGTCTTGCGACTCCTGAGGGCGTTGCCCCAGGATACCCCCATTCACGTCCGAGACCGGGCGATCCTCGAAGTCCTCTACTCGACCGGCATCCGGCGACAGGAGCTGGCGGATCTGGAGCTATCCGACGTGGATCCCGAAGGCGGCCTCCTCCGGGTACGCTGCGGGAAAGGCGGGAAGGGCCGGATGGTGCCCTTGGGGAAAGAAGCCGCGGAAGCCGTCGGCAAGTACGTCGCCCATGCCCGGCCATCGCTCCTGGGGCAAAGAGAAGATGCCGGCGTCCTTTTCCTCTCCAAGAGCGGCCTCGCGCTCCCGGGGAACTCTGTGAAGGAGATCGTCCTCAGGTGGGGCCGCGCGGCGGGGATCCCGAAGACCGTAACGCCGCACATGCTCCGGCGCAGCTGCGCGACCGGGATGATCCGGAATCGCGCCAATCCCGCCCATGTGAAGGAGCTCCTGGGTCATGAGGACTTCTCGAGCCTGGATGCCTACGTCCGCCTCGAGATCGTCGACCTCAAGGACGCTCATCGGAGATTTCATCCCAGGGAGCAAGACGATCAAGAGAAAGGGAAGCTCGACGAACCCATGTCTCCCCGGCAGGATTTGCGCGATGCGGCACGGTCTTCGCTTTTACCTGGAATCATCTTTCTGGTCGCGCCTGGTGGATCGTGAAGATCCAACTCGCCGGAGAGCTTCGCGACGTTTCCTCGAGTGGCTGCGCCCTCGTCATTTTGTTCTCGTTTCCCATCTCGTCCAGGTTGAGCTCTGGAGGACGCGGGATGCCGAGCTGCGAAGCCAGGCACTCCGGAAATATGAAAACGCGTCCAAGCGCATTGTAACGAGCAGCTCCCGGGTGATCGAAATCGCTCGAGAGATTATCGCGGCGGGTGCAATGACCGAGAATCACCTTGCCGATGCATTTCACATAGCGTACAGTGTTGTCGGCCGCGCAGAGGCGCTGGTGACGTGGGATGTGGGACAGATCGCCAGGGCGCACACGCGGCGCATTGTCGATGAATATTGCTGGCGGCTGGGAATCCCGGCGGTACGGCTCGGGACGCCGATCGAGGTAGGACGATGGCTCGACGTAAAGATCGAATGATGGAAGAGCTCCGCAAAGTCCGCCGCGAGATTTCCAAGAGGCTGCTTGGGGCGGAACAGCGCGAGGGCAGTTGCCTGCCTGAACTCCGACGCATGGAGCGGGAGGCGCGCGCCTGGTGGAAGAAGGATCAGGCCCACCGCACTCGTCGCAAAGCGAAATAGTCCGGCTCCGCAGCAAGATTCCGACCAATCCCGAAGAGACACCATCAGCGCGGAGTTGCTTGTGAGAGCGACGAGAAAGCGAAAGATCCCGATTCCGGAACGGGCTAAAGTCAACCCGGACAAGATTGACCTTTCGAAGCCCGTGGAACTCGCGATCCTCGCCACTCGGGCTTCGACGGCGCAATGTCTCCTCCCGGGCACATCGCTGGCTATCACCCTCCGGTCGGGAGACGTCTACGACGTCTGTCCGGGTGATGTCGCCGCCGTCAAGGCGCGCAAGGTATGGACCTTCTACCGGCATACCTACATTTCGGGCGATGTCCTGGAGCGACGGCTGGACCTCGGGGCCTTCGGCCTGACTCCCCTGGGATTAGAAGACCTGGGGCTCTGGGATCCGAAGGAACACTACTGGGGCGAGGAAGGGGAGCCCCTGGAGCCCTGGGCCCGACCGATCTACGATCGCGGACCGCGGCCCGAGTTCGAGATGGAGCAGGTGATCCCCGGGGAGGATCCGGAAGATCCCGATTCGGATCCGATTACAGAGGCCGTCGACCTCTACCACAGTGGCGCCTTCTCGGAGGCGTGGGACCTCCTGATGGATCTCGCCCAGGCGGATCTGAGGTGCCTGGACGCTCACGCCCACCTCGGAAACCTCATGTTTGATCGACGAGTGGAATGGGCGCTCCGGCACTACGAGGTCGGTGTCAAAATAGGCGAGCTGTCACGGCCGGTGATCCCATCCTCGGTTCGC
>DATGFI010000350.1:0-3111 GCA_035309205.1 Planctomycetota bacterium
AAGACTGAAGTAGGGAAGGGGCGAACGCTCCGGACGGAGAGGATCGGAGGGATCGGGGGGACTGGAAAGCGGCCGGACCTGTTGGGAAGAAGCACCGCCGTGGAGACCCCGGAGACGATGGTGAGAACGGCTCGGCCGCTCCTTGGGGCTGTGGCGGCGTGGGCCTTCCTCGGCTGGCCGGGCGGTGCCCCGGAATTCCCCGGGCCCAGCCCCAGCGGCCGGGATTTCCGCCTCGTCCTGGCTCAGGAGGATCACGGCTCATCGCTCTTCGAATGGAGCAAGGTGCCCGTGCCCGCCCCGCCGTCCGGGCGGGGGGATCTCCTGGATCTCGGCGAACGGCTCTACGGGTGGAACTGCTTTCCCTGCCACGGCGGCGAAGGGAAGGGAGGCGGACCCGTGGCCGTCCGGCAAGGCCTTCGTCCCCGGGATTTCACCCGGGGCCTCTTCAAGCTCAAGAGCTCCGCCCCCGGAGAAATGCCCTTCGACGAGGACCTTTATCGGACGATTTCGACGGGGATCGTTCAGGGCGGCATGCCTGTCCCGCGTGAACTGGACCCCCTCGACCGGTGGGCGCTGGTCGCCTACGTCAAGACGCTCGCCGTCTTTACGAAAGCCGATGGCACCCGCGAACGTCATTTCGAGACGAAGCCCGCCCGCACGAGATGGACGCCGCCGGCCCCTCCCAAGCCCGATCGGCTCGACCTCCGGCGGGGCCGGGAGCTCTTCACGACCCGCGTTCAGTGTGCCGCCTGCCACGGGCCTGGCGGGAAAGGGGACGGACCTGCGGCTCCCGGACTTCTGGACGCCTGGGACCTCCCCGCTCCCGTGCCGGATCTGACCCGGGGGGAACTCAGCCTCAAGATGGGGAGCGAGCTGGGCGACATCTTCCGCACCCTCTCGCTGGGCATGGCGGGGACTCCGATGCCGTCCTATGCCTCCCTTCCGGAAGAGGACCGGTGGGACCTCGCGGCCTACGTGAGGAGCGTCTTTGAGCCCATTTCCCCGGGCGAGAAGCTCTATCTGACGTCGGGGTGCAGCGCCTGCCACACCCTTGGAAGAGGTAAGCTCGTCGGCCCCGATCTCGTCGGCGTGCGGACGCGGCACGACCGGGCCTGGATGCGCGAATGGCTCGCCGATCCGCCCGGGATGCTGGCTCGGGATCCGGCGACTCGAAAACAATTTCAGCACTACACGGTTCAGATGCCGATGCTCAAGCTCACTCCTGGCGACGTGGATCTTTTGATCGATTATCTGGAGAAGGCGGGGAAGTGAAGCGTCCTTCTGCCGGAATCGTTCCCCGGCCCTCGGGGGCAACCGCAGCGCGGTCGGCCTCCCCGCGATCCCTTCGGAACTCGGCCCTTCAAAGCCCACCCGAGCGATGGCATCCCCATCGCCTTTTCCTCGGGGGGCGGGAACACGACCGCAAGAAAGCCTAAGGTTGTCCTGGACTCGGGGGTGGGTCGATGTTCGTCCGACACCATTGGAGAAAACGCTCTGCATCCTCGCGGATGAGCTCGGGCGCCTTGTCCACCCAGGCGATCCGTACCAGGTGCTTCACATCCTGCCCGAGCACCTTGGCATACTTCTTGATGACCTTGACGGACGGCGGATTCACTTTGCCGCTCTCGATTCCGGAAATGTAGCCCTTGTGGGTTCCGAGCTTTTGGCCGAGGGTTTCCATCGTCCATTGGCGTTCCATACGAAGCGATCTGACCAGGTCTCCGAAGTGAGACATCCGAGTCTCCTCAACAAGGTGTCGATCAAGGTGAAAATCAATTGAGTAGACGATGTATCGGTTGCCGCGGCCGGAATGCTGGAGCGGAGCTTTTGTTGAACGGATGGGTTGTTTTTCCTTCCGGCGTGCCGCCCGTCTCGGGCAGAGCGACGGAGGGGCAGGCGGCTCTCGGCAAGGCTCGCGCATCCGGGGGAAGGAGGAACGAGGAGCCGCAGCCTCACCCCCGCCTCCGGAATCGCTTCCGATTCATTCCGGCAAAAGCGGTCGGGAGGCCTGATCCTCAGACGGCCGGCTTTTCGATGCCCGGGGCCGGACCGCACCAGCCCGGCAGGTAGTGCGCATCGTCGCTCTTGGCCAGCTCCAGCGACTCGGTCAAGGCGGCGGCGAAGTCCTTTTCGACCCATTTGCGCGTCATTCGACGGCGGAGGAAATCGGCCCAAAGGAACTCGCTGAACGGCGTCGTCTCCTTGGCAAAGCCGCCCGCGCGCCGGAGCTCTCCGGCCAGGCTCCGGAAGGGGTCATCTTCCAGATCGGCGATGCCGTCGGGGATATCCTCGAATCTCCGCCGCTGGCCCGAGCTGTCGTAGGGATGACACCAGCCTCGGTGATCCAGGACCGTCCAGAACGCCTCCCGCTTCAGCGACCGCAGATCCGCGACGACCGAAACGAGGACGTGCTTCTGACCTTCGTCCAGGAGGGCGCGGGAGAGATGATGGTGGTCGATGACGTAGTGGCGCTCCTTGGGTCCCCAGATGACGGGAATCATGTGGCGGCCCAGGAATGCCGCCTTCTTCTTTTCCTTATACCGGCGCCAGCGCTGGCGCTTTTCGAACACCTCCCTCATGCCGACGGTGATCTGCGTCGGGCGCAGGGCCCTGATGGGAATCAGTTCTAGCAGCGGTTCTCGGACATGCATTCCTTTCCTCCTGACCCACACGGATGATTGCGATGATTCTACGAGGCTTTCCGGGATATTGTCGGCAGATGTGAGATCCTTCAGGATCGGAAAATGGCCGAGGCTCGTCCGCAGGCGACGGGGAGGGGGCGGGAGGTCAGGCCGGGATCCGGGAGCGCCTGGCCGCGAGGAGGGACCCGGACGCCCAGGGGGCTCGATTCATCCGGCCGATTCCCAGCTCTTCTTCATGAAGGCGAGTCCCTCGCGGGCGAGCTGGTCCTCGTCCTGGAACATCCGCCGCCAGATCTTGGTCGCCGCCGCAAGCCCGGGAAGCCCCTGACCGAAGGCCTCGATGACGAGCATGCCCTGGTAGTCGATCTTCTTCAGCCCCGACCAGGTCTCCTTCCAGTTCACGCCGCCCTTGCCCGGCGTCGAACGGTCGTTCTCGGACACATGGACGTGGACCATGACGTCCTTGCAG
>DATGFI010000351.1:0-2774 GCA_035309205.1 Planctomycetota bacterium
CTGCTCCGGACCGGCTACCCGCCGCTGCCCATCGCCCGACAGATCCTCTTTGCGGAGCGCTGAATGCCGAAGAAGCTGAGCCATGTCGGACCCGACGGAAGCGCGCGAATGGTCGACGTCGGCGCGAAGTCCCCCACGCACCGCGTCGCCGTCGCCGAAGCCCGGATCCGGATGAAGCCGTCCACGGCCGCGGCCATCCGCGGCGGGAGGACCCCCAAGGGCGCGGTCCTGGAGACGGCCCGCATCGCCGGGATCGGCGCGGCCAAGCTGACGGCCACCCTGATCCCGATGTGCCACCCGCTCGCGCTCACGCGGGTGGCCCTCGAGTTCTCCTGGGGCGGGAAGGGGGTCCTCTGCCTGCGGTCCCGCGTGGAAGCCATGGACCGGACGGGGGTGGAGATGGAGGCGCTGACCGCGGCCGCCGTGGGGGCCCTGACCGTCTACGACATGTGCAAGGCTATTGACAGGGCGATGGAAATCGGTACAATCCGCCTCCTCGAGAAGTCAGGCGGAAAGAGCGGACCATTCATGAGAACCGAGAAGCGAAAGCGAAAGTAGTTCACGCCCCTGCTTTCTTTCTCGTTTCCGTTCTCGTTCGAAGACATTGAAGGATTGATCCCATGCAGAAGAGCTATCGCGTCGCCATCGTCGGCGCCACGGGCGCCGTGGGCCTCAAGTTCATCGAATGCATCGAACGCCGGAAGTTTCCCTGCTCGGAAGTCGTCCTCTACGCCTCCCCGAAATCCGAGGGCAAGGTCCATCACGTCAACGGCAAGCCCTGCCGGGTGGTCGGCCTGACTCCGGACCGGGTCGAGAAATTCGACTTCGCCTTCTTCAGCGCCGGCTCGGGGATCTCGAAGGAATACGCCCCGCTCTTCGCGAAGAAGGGCGCCGTCGTCGTCGACAACTCCAGCGCCTGGCGCATGGATCCGGGGACGCCGCTCGTGGTGCCGGAGGTCAATTCCGCCGACATCTGGAAACACAAGGGCATCATCGCCAATCCCAACTGCTCGACCATCCAGATGGTCGTCGCCCTCAAGCCCCTCCACGACGCGGCGAGGATCAAGCGCGTCGTCGTCTCGACCTACCAGGCGATCAGCGGCGCCGGCGGCCGCGCGCTGGAGGAATTCGAGAACGAGGTCCATGCCATGGAGATGAAGACCACCGCCCCCAAGCGGTCGATCTTTCCCCGCCAGATCGCCTTCAACGCGCTTGCCCAGATCCCGCAGAAGGACGCGTTCCTTCCCAACGGCTACACCACGGAAGAGACGAAGATGATCGAGGAGACCAAGAAGATCATGGGCGACCCGAACATCCGGGTGTCGCCGACCTGCGTCCGCATCCCGGTCAAGAATGCCCACAGCGAGAGCGTGAACATCGAGACCGAGAAGAAGCTGAGCGCCGCCGATGCCGTCGCCCTCCTCAAGAAGGCGCCCGGCGTCGTCGTCTGCGAGAAGCAGGAGGACTTTCCGACGCCCGCCGAGGTCAGCGGCCGGGACGAGACCTTCGTCGGCCGCATCCGCGAAGACTGGACGGTGCCCAACGGGCTTCATCTGTGGGTCGTCGCGGACAACATCCTGAAGGGCGCGGCCCTCAACGCGGTGCAGATCGCCGAAGTCATCATCGCGAAGTAGATGGCTCGAAAGCGCAACATCCGCATCGTCGTCGAGTACGACGGCACCGGTCTGTTCGGCTGGCAGTTGCAGAAGGACAAGCCGACCGTCCAGGGGGAGCTCCAGCGCGCGCTCCAGGAGATCGAGGGCCGCAAGGTGCTCGTCATCGGCTCGGGCCGCACCGATGCCGGGGTGCACGCCGAGGGCCAGGTCGCCAACTTCCATACGGACTCTCAGCTTCCCTCCCGCAAGTGGCCCGATGCCCTCAACGCCCACCTTCCGCCGGAAATCGCGGTGATCGGCGCCATGGAGGTCCCCCTCGCGTTCCACGCGCAGTACGGCGCGACCTCCAAGACCTACCGCTACCGAGTGCTCAACCGCGTCGTCCGGGGGGCGCTCGACCGCCTGCGCTCGCACCTGGTGAAGGCCCCGCTGGACGTCGCCCGGATGCGGGAGGCGGCCAAGGTGCTGGTCGGGACGCATGACTTCCGGTCCTTCGGGAGCGAGATGTCGAAGAAGGAGAAGACGGTCCGGACGATCTGCTCGTTCGAGGTCCTCTCGTCTGCGCCCTTCATCGATTTTGTCGTGACCGGGGACGGATTCCTCTACAATCAGGTCCGGTCGATGGTCGGGACGCTCCTGCGGGTGGGCCTGGGCGCGGAGCCGGTCGACTGGGTCCGGACGGTGCTCGAGGCGAAGGACCGGACCAAGGCCGGCGCGAACGTGCCCGCCAAGGGGCTGACCCTCGTCGAAGTGAAGTATGACGGAAAGCCCCGGTGCCGACCCGGCGCCGCCGACCCGACCGCGAAGGAAGAGGAATAAGGCCGGGGCCTGGGGCCCTCGGGCCGCGCACCGATGCCTGACGCCAAGCCCCGGGTCCATCACGTCATCACCCGCTTGATCGCCGGCGGCGCCCAGGAGAACACGATCCTGTCGTGCCAGGCGCTCCTGGACCGCTACGAGATCCGGCTCCTCACCGGGCCTCCCGAGGGTCCGGAGGGGTCCTTGATCGAGGACGCGCGGAGCCGGGGCATCGAGGTCCGGATCCTGGACGAGCTCGTCCGGCCCGTCCGGCCGGCGCGGGACCTCGCGGCGTTCCTGAGGCTTCGGGGCATCTTCGAGAGCGAACGTCCGGACATCGTCCACACGCATTCAAGCAAG
>DATGFI010000352.1:0-8107 GCA_035309205.1 Planctomycetota bacterium
CCCTGGACCATCTGGGGTTCGATGCCGAGCTGCTTGGAGAGCTGGGTGGCCTGCTTGCCGCCCCCGTGGACCATGACGACGTGAATGCCGACCTGGGACAGCAGCGCGACCTCCTCGCAGAACGAGTGCAGGGTCGCGTCGCTGTCGGCGATCTCGCCGCCGATCTTGACCACGAAGGTCTTGTTCTTGAAGCGGTTGATGAACGGCAGGGCCTGGCGCAGCAGGTTGAGATGCTCTAGATTCATAGCAGCTCCGAAAGTATCGCTTTCTGGACGTGCAGCCGGTTCTCGGCTTCGTCATAGATGGCCGAGGCGTCGAGGACCCGGTCGGCCACCTCGACGTTTCGCCGCACCGGGAGGCAGTGCATGAAGACGGCGCCCGCGGGCACCGAGTCGCAGATCCAGGATTTCAGCCCTTCGCGGATCTTCTTCTCTTCTTCCCACCTCCCGTAATAGGCCGAGCCGCCCCAGGACTTTGCATAGACCGCCTGGGCGCCGGCGAGGCCTTCTTCCTTCCGGTGGACGATCCGGGGGGCGCGGGGGAGGGAGTCGAGAAACTTCTTTTCCAGCGCGAACTCGGGCGGATGCGCGAGGGTGAGATCGGCGCCGAGCTGGGAGACGATGGCGGCGAAGGAGTTGCCCACGGCCATCGGCAGAGCCTTAGGATGGTAGGCCCAGGTCAGGGTCACCTTCTTGCCCTTCAGCTTCCCGAGCTTCTCCTCCAGCGTGAGCGCGTCGGCCAGGGCTTGGCAGGGGTGCCAGAGCGCCGATTCCATGTTGATGACCGGAACGGTCGCGTACTTCCGGAAGGAGGAGATCACGGGGTCGGACATGTCCTCCTCGTAGGATTTCATGCCGGGGAAGGAGCGGACGCAGATCGCGTCGACGTAGCGCGAGAGCACCTGGGCGGCGTCCTTGATGTGTTCGGTCTTGTCCTGGTCCATGACGGCCCCCTCTTTGTACTCGAGGGACCAGGACTCGCTGCCGACGGACATCGTGACCGCGGTGCCGCCGAGTTCGGAGATGCCGACCTCGAAGGACACGCGGGTCCGGAGCGAGGGGTTGAAGAAGACCATCGCGACGCTCTTCCCCGAGAGCGGCAGCCGGCCCTTCTTCCCGCGGGTCTTCTTCAGGGCCTTGGCGCGGCCCAGGAGGTACTCCAGCTCGGCGGGCTTGAAGTCGAGCGTGTTGACGAACGAGCGGCCTTTGAGATTCGGCATCAGTGGACCGGTGCTCCGACAGGGGCGGCCTTCAAAACGTCTCCCAGGGCCTGCACGAAGGAATCCACCTGGGTGTGAGTCAGGGTCAGGGGCGGCAAGAGCCGCAGGACGCCGGGCTCGTCGGCGGTGCCGGTGATGAAGCCCTTCTCCAGGAGGGCTTTCTGCGTCGCGGGCGCGTCGCCCCCGGTCTTGAGGCCGAGGAGGAAGCCCATGCCCCGCACTTCCTCGACGCCGGGAGTATGCTCGCAGCGCTTGGCCAGATAGCGGCCGACCTCGACGACATTGGGCAGGAGGCCCTCCACCACTTCGAGCGTCGCCTTCATGGCGGCCATCGCGACCGGGCCCGCGCCGAAGGTCGCGCCATACTCGCCGTACTGGACCTTGTCGGCGATCTCCTTCGAGGCGAGCACGGCCGAAAGAGGGATCCCGCTGCCGATCGCCTTGGCGAGCGTGATCAGATCGGCGTTCACGCCGTAGCGGCCCGTGAAGAACATCGTCCCGGTACGCCCGATGCCGGTCTGGACCTCGTCGTAGATCAGGACCGTTCCGTTCCTGGTACAGGCCTCGCGGAGCTTCTGGAAGTACTCCGCGGGAGCGGTCTTGCAGCCGGCCATCGACTGGATGGGCTCGAGGATGACCGCGGCGGTGTTCGGGCCCAGAGTCGGGACCTGCCCGAACGGCACGAAGCTGATGCCCGGGACGAGGGGCTCCGCCTGCTTGCGGTACTTCTCGATTCCGGTCGCCGAGATCGCGCCGGCGGTCCGTCCGTGGAACCCGGCGATCATCGCGATGATGTCGTGCCGGCCCGTGTGCCGGCGCGCCATCTTGAGGGCGTTCTCGTTCGCCTCCGCACCCGAGTTGGCGAAGAGGGCGGCGGTGAACGCGGGCGCGTGTTTGAGAAGGAGGGCGGCGGCCTCCTCGCGGAGCGGAAAGGCGGCGACGTTCGAGTAGAAGATCAGTTTGCCGACCTGGTCCTGGATCGCCTTGACCACCCGGGGGTGGCAATGGCCGGTCGAACAGACGGCATGGCCGGCGTAAAGGTCGAGGTACTTCTTGCCGGAGGTATCCCAGACCCAGACATCCTCGCCGCGGGCGAGTTCCAAGGGGAGGGTCTTGTACGTCTTAAGCAGGGAGGTCATGGGATCCTCTCAATCTAATGACGCCCGGATCCCCGGACCGGCGTTCTTCCAGATCATCAGGCGCTCCTCGTTGTTGGTCGTCCCCTCGGTTCCTTCAAGGCTGGGCGGGCGGCGTGAGGAGCCCCGCGTCCTCGGACAAGCCGCACATGAGGTTGAGGCACTGGATTCCCTGGCCGGCCCCGCCCTTGACCAGGTTGTCGATCGCTGCGAAGACGATGGCCGTCCTGCCCTGGGCGGCGACGCCGAGGTCGATGAAGTTCGACCCTTTCACGTTGTTGACGTTGGTCGTGCCCTTGCCGAGGCGCACGAAGCGCTCGCCGGAGTAGGCCTGCCTGAAGACCTCGAGCAGGTCGTCCCCGCTCATGTCCTTCTTGAGCGGCACGTAGCTCGTCGTAAAGACCCCGCGCACGAGCGGGGCCGAGTGGGGCTGGAAGAGGACCTCGACCCCCGAAGCCTGCTCGATCTCCGGCGTGTGCCGGTGGTGGAACATCTCGTAGGCGAAAAAGCTCGTCGTCCGGAACGGATGGTGGGTCTTCTCGCCGGGCTTGATGCCGGAGCCCGAGGAACCGGTCTTGCCGTCGACGATGGCGCGGCCCGCCGCGAGGTCGCGGAGGGGCCAGAGGGAGAGGATCGCCGCGCTCGCGAAGCATCCGCCGGCGGCGACGTACTGGGCCTCCCGGATCCGGCCGCGGTTGATCTCCGGGATGCCATAGGCGAACTTCTTCAGCAGCTCGGGCTGCTTGTGCGGGGTCTTGTAGTACTTCTCGAAGGCGGCGGTGTCCTGGAGCCGGAAGTCGCCGGACAGGTCGACCACCTTGCCCGGGAGCCGGGGCACGACATTCATCGCCTCGCCGTGGGGAAGGGAGAGCACGTAGGCCTCGGCGTCGGGAATCTCCTTCTGGTAGACGAGGTCCGAATAGCCTCTCAGATTGGGCTGGATCTCGTCGAGCCGCTTGCCCGCACTTTCGTTGCCCGTGACCGCGACGAGGTCGATGTTCGGATGGCCCAGGAGGAGCCGCACCGCTTCGCCCCCGATGTAGCCCGAGGCGCCCACGACGACGGTTCGGATCTTAGTCATGGGCGAGCACCGGGCTGAGGAGGTTGAGGAGCTTCTGGGAATCGGTGAGCGCGTTGGCGGCGGGGATGCCGATCGTCTTCTCCAGGTAGGTGACGCCGGCCTCCGTGTCGGTCGCCGGGCCGCAGACGACCGTGACCGCGATGCCCCTTTGGGCGAGGATCTCCTTACCTCCCCAGGCGGCCGTGAGGTCGCTCGCGCAGAAGACGACGGCGTCGATGTGGGACATGAGGGCACGGTCGTCGAAGAACCGGTCGACCTTGTAGTGTCCCATGATCCCGTCGCCGAGCTCCATGAGGATGAGGTCCATGTCCGTCATCTGGGCGACGATCGACCGCGCAATGCCGGCGATGTCGTCGGTGTCCACCGTCGAGGGGATGCCGCAATCGAGGAAGCTCAGGGTCTTGGAGGCTCCGGCGCTCTTCATGCGGATCGTGTCCTTCAGGCAGGCGATGCCGGTGATCTTGGCGCCGCCGACCTTGAGGCCCTGCCACGACAGGCCCTTGATGAGTTCCTCGGTCACCGCGGTCTTGCCGACGTTCATGCAGGAGCCGCACACGAGGATGATGGGTTTCGCCTCGGCCAGAACGTCGACCTTCGGCAGGGCGCCCTCCCTCAGGTTCCTCCTGGAGATGCCCAGCACCTCCACCTGGATGGGTTCGCCCAGGTCCTTGTGGCCGCTCACGAAGCGGCCGATGACGCCGCCGAGGTTGAGGATGTGGAGCTTGTCGCCGGCCGTGAGCCGGTAGGGGGCGTAGCCGACGAAGCCCCGGAGCGCCTGGCGGCTGCCGAGGACGCCCGCGATGATGTCGCCCTTTTTGATGGCCACGCGGTGGCCGTCCGGAGTCTCCAGCTCCGGATAGAGCGCGTTTTCGGTCAGGGCGCGGACGACGACGAGCTGGCCCGCCTCGCAAGGGGCCTGGCGGAACACCTCGACGGGATTCGTCAGCTTGAGCGGATACGTCGAGGAGGCGATGAGGTTGACCTGGATCTTCATGGATGTCCCCTGAGCAGCTGGGACGCCCGTTGGGACACGAGCTGCGGCGCGGTGGCGCCGGGCGAGGTCTTGGCCTGGACGGAGGCTCTGGGGGTGAGGAGATCGAAGACGTCCTTGTCGAAATCCTCGCTGAATTTCCGCAGATCGGCCAACTTCATCTTCACGGGAGAAAGGTCCTCCTCCGCGCAGTGCCTCATGAGGCGGGCGACGGCGCCGTGGGCGTCGCGGAAAGGCATGCCTTTTTTGGCGAGGTATTCGGCCAGGTCGGTCGCCAGCATCTGGGGGTCGCTGGCCATCTCGAGCATCCGTTCCTCCCGGACCTTCATGCCGTCGATGGCGAGGTGGATGGCCCGGATCGACAGCCGGGCGGTATCGGCGGCGCCGAAGACCGGAGGCTTGGTCTCCTGGAGGTCCCGGTTGTAGCCGATCGGCTGGCCCTTGAGCGTCGTGAGGAGGTTGATCAGGTGGCCGTAGACGGTTCCCGCCTTGCCGCGCACCAGCTCGATCATGTCGGGATTCTTCTTCTGGGGCATGATCGACGAGCTCGTGCAGAGCTCGTCCGGAAGCTCGACGAAGCCGAACTCGGGGGTCGACCAGTAGATGAAGTCCTCCGCCATCTGCGACAGATGGGCCATGAGGAGGGAGCAGGCGGAGGTGAATTCGACGGCGAAGTCGCGGTCGCTGACGGCGTCGATCGAGTTGGTGAACGTAGCCGCAAACCCCAGCTCCAAGGCCGTGATCGCGGGATTGGTGTCGATCGAGGTCCCCGCCATGGCGCAGGCCCCCAGAGGGCTGACGTTGGCCCTCTTGAGCGTGTCCTCGAAGCGGCCGATGTCCCGGCCGATTCGATCGTGGTAGCACAGGAGCACGTGTCCGAAGACGACGGGCTGGGCGTGCTGGAGGTGCGTGATCCCGGGGAAAATCGTGTCCGCGTGCTGCTTGGCCTTGTGGGCCAGCGACGACTGGAGCTTCCTGAGCGCCTGGAGGATCTCGTCGCCCGCGGTGCGGGTCCACAGACGCAGATCCAGGGCCACCTGGTCATTGCGGCTCCGCGCGGTGTGGAGCTTGGCTCCGATCCCGGGGGGCGCCATCTCGATCAGGCGCTTCTCGACGTTCATGTGGACGTCCTCGTGGGCCACGTCCAGCGTGAACTTCCCGCGCTTCCAGTACTCCTGGAGGGTCTCGAGGTTGTGGACGATGGCGATGGCTTCCTGCTCGGTGATGATGCCCTGCTTGCCCAGCATCACGGCGTGGGCGATGGATCCCTTGATATCCTGTTCCACCAGATTCGCGTCGGCCTCGATGGAGGCGACGAACTTCGCGGCGAACTCGTCCGCGGGCTTGGAAAAGCGTTCCCTGATGTTCTGCGACATCGATCCTGCGTCCTTCCTTCAGAGGCCCCGCCGGAGGGCCTTGTTCATCGAGAGCCGAAGGCCATTCATCCGGATGAAGCCCTCGGCGTCCTTGGAGTTGTAGCTCGCGAATGTCTCGAAGCCGGCCAGGTCGGGACTGTAGAGCGAATGGGGGCTCTTGCGGCCGACGACGGATGCGTGCCCCTTGTAAAGCTTGATCCGCGCCGTGCCGTTGACCGTCCGCTGGCTTTCGTCGATCAGGGCCCGGAGGACCTGCATCTCGGGCGAGAACCAGAATCCGTTGTAGATCAGCGACGCGAACTTCGGGATGAGTCCGTCCCGAAGGTGCAGGACCTCGCGGTCCATCGTGATCGATTCGACGGCCCGGTGGGCGAGGTGGAGGACGCTCACTCCGGGCGTCTCGTACACTCCGCGCGACTTCATGCCGATGAAGCGGTTCTCGACGCAGTCGACCCGGCCCACGCCGTGTTTTCCGGCGATCTGGTTCAGCTTGAGGATGAGCTTGGCGGGGCTCAGCTGCTCCCGATTGACCGCGGTCGGAGTACCGTCCACGAAATCGATTTCGACGTACTCGGCCTTGTCGGGCGCTTCGCCGGGGTCCTTCGTGGTCTGGAACATCTCCGGGGCCGGCTCCGTCCAGGGATCCTCCAGAAGGCCGCCTTCGTAGCTGGTATGCATGAGATTGGCGTCCATAGAGTAGGGCTTGTCCTTCGAGACGCCGCTCAGCTCGATGCCGTGCTTCTCCGCATAGCTGAAGAGATCGGCCCGGCTGGTGAATTCCCAGGTGCGCCACGGGGCGATGATCTCGAGCTCAGGAGCCAGGGCCCGGCAGGCGAGCTCGAAGCGCACCTGGTCGTTCCCCTTGCCGGTCGCTCCGTGGGCGACCGCGTCGCAGCCCTCGGACCGGGCGATCTTGATCTGGTACTTCGCGATGAGCGGCCGCGCGATCGCGGTGCCCATCAGGTAGACGCCCTCGTAGACGGCGTTGGCCCGGAGCGCCGTGAAGACGTAGTCCCGGGCGAATTCCTCGCGGAGGTCGGTCACGAGGACCTTGTCGGCGCCGGTCCTCGTCGCCTTCCGCGACACGGCCCCCATGTCGTCGCCCTGGCCGATGTCCGCCACGAAGGCGATGACGGGCACCTGGTACTTGTCCTTGATCCACTTGAGGATTACCGAGGTGTCCAGTCCGCCGGAGTAGGCCAGGACGATCTTCTTGGTCACGCGATGTCTTTCTTGTGGTGCCTGAGGTTCAGGATCTTCTTTGCCAGCTTCCTCGCGGGGGTGCCTTCCCGGACCACGACGAGCAGGGTATCGTCACCGGCGACCGTGCCGACGACCTCCGGCCAGCCCATCCGGTCGAGCGCCAGTCCGGCAGGCGAGGCCTCGCCCGGATCGGTCTTGGCGACGAGCAGGTTGCCGGAGCATTCGATCTTGCGGACGAGCCGCGCGAGGATGGCGCTCGCCTTGACGTGGACGGGCGGGCCGACCGACTCGACGGGGGCGTAACGGTAGTGCGCCCCGTCTTCGCTCGCCTTGACGACGCCGAGCTCCCGGATGTCGCGGGACAGCGTGGCCTGGTCGGCCTCGATGCCCCGCTCGCGGAGCCGGTCCTTGAGCTCGGCCTGGGTCGCGACGGCGTGCTTGGCAATCACGTCGAGGATCGCGTTGTGACGGTCCGCTTTAGCGCTCATATTTATGCAGTAAAGTTACATCTTTATGCAAATTCGGTCAAGGGGAATTTCGGGCTGTTCCCGGGTCCGTTCCGGGGCGGGAGCTCGGGGTCCGGGCCGCGAATCTTCGCACTCCGGCGGGCGCGGGTCAAGGAACCGGAGAGGTCTGCAGGATCTGCCGGAGCGCGGTTTCCAGCTCCGGATGGCGGAACGCAAAGCCGCTCTGGAGCGTGCGATGGGGCCGGCACCGCTGGCTGCCCAGAAGCACCTCGGCCACCTTTCCGAACAGGAGCCGCACCTGCCAGGCCGGCATCGGCAGGACCGTCCAGCGGCCCAGCGCGCGGCCCAGCGCGCGGGTGAAGTCGGCGTTGGTCACCGGCGCCGGCGAGGTTCCCAGGAGCACACCGGAGACCGCGTCCGTCTCCAGCGCATGCAGGATCAGGGCGGCCAGATCGTCGACATGGATCCAGCTCATCCACTGGCGGCCGTCGCCCAGGCGCCCCCCCAGCCCGAGCCGGAAGGGGAGCAGCATGCGGGCCAGCGCGCCGCCCTGAGCACCCAGGGCGATCCCGATGCGGATCAGGACCGTCCTCGCGCCGGACGTCGCGGCTTCCGCCTCCCAGTCGCGGCAGAC